>NZ_JBEYTW010000018.1:0-123187 GCF_040643275.1 Spirillospora sp. NPDC047418 | reverse complement strand
TAGATCTCGCAATCCACACCGAACCCGGAGGCCCTCCCTCACGCCAAGATCATCGGCAGCATGTCGCCACGTCCACAACCTCTGTGGTCAGTACACCTAGCGCGACGGCGGCCCCCGGCGGCGCGCCGGACTGGTCGAGCAGCCGCACCGGACCGGCGGGGCGGGCGGTCCAGGCATGCCGCCCCGACGCCACCACACCGCCGGCGAGCCTGATCTTCACCCGGCCATCCTCCCCGTCGGCGCGCCCGCGGTCGACCGGTTTCAGCGCGGGGCCGCGGCGCCCCCGTAGCCGTGGGCGATGAGCCGCTCGGCCATCTGCGCGTACGCGGCCGGGTCCTCCGGGGCGCTGGTCGCCAGGCCGTCCACGTACCGGTTGTACATGCAGAACGCGGCGGCGATGAGGACCGTGTCGTGGATCTCGACGTCCGTGGCGCCGGCCTCGCGGGCGGCGGCGATGTGCGCGTCGCCGACCTCCCGGCCGCCGCGCCGCACGGCGGCGGCGATGGCGAGGAGCGCCCTGAGCTTGGCGGAGACGGGCGCGGCCGCCGGGTCGGCGTGGACCTGCTGGACGAGCGTCATGCCGCCGGGCAGCTGCGCGGCGGCGCACGCGCCGTGCGAGGAGGCGCAGAACCGGCAGCCGTTCAGCTCGGACACGTAGGCGGCGATCAGCTCCCGCTCACCGCGGTCGAGCGGGCCGGGGCCGCGCAGCAGGGCGTCGGCGAGGGCGCTCAGCGGGCCCGCCGTCTCCGGCCGGAACCGGAGCAGGGACGGCAGCCCGGGGACATTCTCGTCCAATTCGATATGCGCCAAGGACCGCCTCCAGAGGAATGATGTCGGACAATTCCTCTTATCCTCGTACGAACGCAGTCAGCCGGATAGTTTTCTCGCCACTCCACAAAAGGTCATGGTCTCCTGCGGCTCGCCCCACGGATTGGGCTCGGGACGCCACCGGGCGCACGACACCACGCCGGGATCGACCAATTCCAGGCCGTCGAACAGCGCCTCGATCTCCGCGGCGGTCCGCGCCCGGAGCGGGTGCGGGGTGCCGCTCTGGTTCCACGCCTCGACGGCGTCGTGCGTGACGTCCACGTCCAGGCAGGCGTGCGACAGCGCCACGAAACTGCCGGGGGCGAGCGCGCCGACGAGCCGGTCCAGGATGCTCCGCGCCTCGCCGTCGTCGGTGATGAGGTGCAGCAGGGCGAGCATCATCAGGGCGACGGGCCTGCCGAGGTCGATGGTCGCGGCGGCCTCGGCGAGGATCCGGTCGGGGTCGCGGACGTCGGCGTCGATGTAGCTGGTGGCGCCCTCCGGCGAGCTGGTGAGCAGGGCACGCGCGTGGACGAGCACCAGCGGGTCGTTGTCGACGTAGACGATGCGCGACTCCGGCGCGACCCGCTGCGCGATCTCGTGGGTGTTGTCCGCGGTCGGCAGCCCGGTGCCGATGTCGAGGAACTGCCGCACGCCCTCCTGCGCCGCCAGGTGCCGGACGCAGCGGCCGAGGAAGAGCCGGTCGGTGCGGGCGGCGGCGACGATCCCGGGGACCCGCCGCGCGACCTGCTCGCCCGCCATCCGGTCCACCTCGTAGTGGTCCTTGCCGCCGAGCCAGTAGTCCCAGACCCGCGCCGACACCGGGCGGTCCGAGCGGATCCCGTCGTCCGCGCTCTCCCTGCCACCGGTGCTCATGCGGTCTCACCTCCGGGTCCCGGGCGCGCCCGCCCGGGGGGTGCCGACGCTACACGGCCGGGCGCGGCCCCGGCGGGTGAAGTCGGTCACGCGGGACCGGGGGCGGGCGCCGGTCAGGCGGTCGGGCCGCTCGTCGCCCGCGCCCGTTCGGCGGCCTCGGTGATCGTGCGGTCGGCGACCTGCCGGTCCTGCCAGCCGCGCACGTCGGCGGCCTTGCCCGGCTCCAGGCTCTTGTAGATGTCGAAGAAGTGCGCGATCTCGTCGAGGACGTGCTCGTGCACGTCCCGCAGGTCCTGGACGCCGGCGTACCGGACGTCGCGGGACGGGACGGTGAGCACCTTCGCGTCCGGGCCCTTCTCGTCGTGCATCCAGAACACGCCGAGGCTGCGGACGGTGATCTGGCAGCCGGGGAACGTGGGCTCCTCCAGCAGCACCATCGCGTCCAGCGGGTCGCCGTCCTCGGCGCAGGTGTCCGGGATGTAGCCGTAGTCGTGCGGGTAACGGGTCGCCGTGAACAGCATCCGGTCGAGCCTGATGCGGCCGAGCGCGTGGTCCATCTCGTACTTGTTGCGCGATCCACCGGGGATCTCGACGACCATCTCGATCTCCATGAGTACCTCCCCCTTCCGCGGACCCTACCCGGCGGGAGAGCGGGTGATCGTAGGGTCGGGGCATGGACGCGCTGCGATTCGCCTACCGGCCGCTCCCCGTGCGGGTCGTCTTCGGCGAGGGCGTGCTCGCCGCGCTGCCCGCCGAGGTGGACGCGCTCGGCCTGTCCCGGGTGCTCGTCCTGTCGACGCCGGGGCGGCGGGCGGACGCCGAGCGCGCCGCGGCCCCGCTGGGCGCGCGGGTCGCCGGCGTCCACCCCGGGGCCGTGATGCACGTCCCGGCGGAGGCTGCGGCCGAGGCGTGCCGGGTCGCCGGGGCGCTCCGGGCGGACGGCCTGGTCCCGTTCGGCGGCGGGTCGGCGGTCGGCCTGGCCAAGGCGGTCGCCAGGGAGACGGGGCTGCCGATCGTGGCCGTCCCGACGACGTACTCCGGGTCGGAGATGACGCCGACGTGGGGCATGACGGAGGGCGGCGCCAAGCGCACCGGGCGCGACGAGCGGGTGCTCGCCCGGACGGTGCTCTACGACCCGTCCCTGACGCTGGGGCTGCCGCCGGCCGTGTCGGCGGCGTCGGCGATGAACGCGATGGCGCACGCCGTCGAGGCGCTCTACGCCCCCGACGCGTCGCCGGTCGTCTCGCTGCTGGCGGGGGAGGCGGTCCGCGCGCTGGCCGGGGCGCTGCCGGAAGTCGTCCGGGATCCCGGCGGCCTGCCCGCGCGCACCCGCGCCCTGTACGGGGCGTGGCTGTGCGGGACGTGCCTGAGCGCCACGACGATGGGCCTGCACCACAAGCTGTGCCACATCCTCGGCGGTTCGCTGAACCTGCCGCACGCCGAGACGCACTCCGTCCTGCTGCCGCACGCCCTGGCCTACAACGCCGCCGCCGCGCCGGACGCCGTGGCGGCGCTCCAGGCGGCCCTCGGACGCGACGACCCGGCCCGCGCGCTGTGGGACCTGTCCGGTTCGCTGGGCCTGCCGCGCTCCCTCAAGGACTTGGGCGCCGACCCCGCTCACCTGGACGATGTCGTCGCGCGGGCCGCCGCCGGCGGGTTCGCCAACCCGCGCCCGGCGGAAGAGGCGGGGCTCCGGGTCCTGCTCGGCAACGCCTGGGAGGGGCGCCCGCCCGCCGCCTAGCTAGTGGGCGGCGGCGTTCCAGTCGGCGCCGGCGCCGATGGCGACCTCCAGGCCGACGGTGAGCGGGTAGGCGGTCGTCATCCGGTCGCGGACGATCTCCGCGACGGCGTCCCGCTCCCCCGGCGCCACCTCCAGGACGATCTCGTCGTGCACCTGGAGCAGCAGCCGGCTGCGCAGCCCGGCCGCGGTGAGCGCCCCGTCCACCCGCAGCATCGCGATCTTGACGATGTCGGCGGCGGAGCCCTGGACCGGCGCGTTCAGCGCCATCCGCTCGGCGGTCTCGCGGCGCCGCCGGTCGTCGCTGGTCAGCTGCGGCAGGTAGCGGCGGCGGCCGAGGACCGTCCGGGTGTAGCCGGTGACGCGGGCCTCGGCGACGACGTGGTCCAGGTAGTCGCGGACGCCGCCGAGCCGCGCGAAGTAGGCGTCCATCAGCGGGCGCGCCTCCCCCATCGGGATGCCGAGCTGCTTGGCGAGCCCGAACGCCGACAGCCCGTACGCCAGCCCGTACGACATCGCCTTGATCTTGCGGCGCATGTCCGGGGTGACGGCGTCCGGGGCGACCTGGAAGACCTGCGCGGCCATCGTGGCGTGCAGGTCCTCGCCGGACTCGAACGCGGCCAGCAGCGTCGGGTCCTGCGACAGGTGCGCCATGACGCGCAGTTCGAGCTGCCCGTAGTCGGCGGTCAGCAGCGACGCGAACCCCTCGCCCGGCCCGAACGCGCGGCGGATGCGCCGCCCCTCCTCGGTGCGGACCGGGATGACCTGCAGGTTCGGCTCGGCCGAGGTGAGCCGCCCGGTGGCGGCGACGGTCTGCTGAAAGGTGGTGTGGATCCGGCCGTCCGCGCCGATCTCGCGGATCAGCCCGGCGACGGTGGTGCGCAGCCGCGCCTGGTCGCGGTGCCGCAGCAGCACCTGCGGGAGCCCGTTGCCGGTCTGGGTCGCGAGCCAGGTCAGCGCGTCCAGGTCGGTGGAGTACCCGGATTTGATCTTCTTGGTCTTCGGCAGGTTCAGCTCGCCGAACAGCACCTCCTGCAGCTGCTTCGTCGAGCCCGGGTTGAAGGGGTGGCCGGCGATCTCGGCGGCCTCGTCGGCGGCGCGCTCCATCGCGTCCGCGAAGTGCCGCTCCAGGTCGTCCAGGAGGGCGGCGTCCACGTGGATCCCGGCGCGTTCGGCGCGGGCGAGCAGGTCCGACAGCGGCAGCTCGACGTCGCGGAGGACCGCGTCCATACCGGTGGACGCCAGGTCGGCGGCGAACACCCCGGCGAGGTCGAGGACGGCGCGGGCGCTCAGCATGAGCCCGGCCGCGCCGCCGGCGGGCGGCCGCCGCCCCAGGTGCCGGCCCGCGAGGTCGGCGATCCCGTAGGCGGCCAGGCCGGGCAGCAGCAGGTAGGCGGCCATCGCGATGTCGGTGGCGACGCCGCCGAGCCGCCAGCCGCGCTCGCCGAACACGCGCAGCAGCGCCTTGACATCGTGCAGCGCCTTGGGGCGGCCGGGATCGGCCAGCCACGCCGCGAACGCGCGCTCGTCGCCCTCGGTGAGGCCGGACGGCTCGAACGAGGCGGCGTGCCCGTCGCCGGTGGCCAGCGCGATCCGCGCGATGCCGCCCGCGCCGCGCACCCAGGCGGCGTCGGCGGCCAGCCCGGTCGGGCCGGTGGCGTGGGCCGCCAGCCAGCCGGCGAGTTCGTCCGGGCCCGGCTCGCGGCCGTGCAGCGGCTCGGGGCGCGCCGCCTCCGGGGCCGGCCCGCCGCCGGGGTCGGCGGCGAAGAGGCGCTCGCGGAGGCTGGCGTTGCGGAACTCCAGCTCGTCCAGCAGCGCGGTGAACGCGGACAGGTCGTAGGGGCGCCGCCGCAGGTCGGCGGGCGCGAGCGGCAGGTCCACGTCGCGGACTAGTTCGGTCAGCCGGCGGTTGAGCCGCACCGTGTCCCGCGCGGCGCGCAGCCTCTCCCCCGCCTTGCCCTTCACCTCGCCGGCGCGCTCCAGCAGCGCGCCGAGCGATCCGAACTCGCGGACCCACTTCGCGGCCGTCTTCTCCCCGATGCCGGGAATGCTCGGCAGGTTGTCGGACGGGTCGCCGCGCAGCGCCGCGAAGTCGGGGTACTGCGCCGGGGTCAGGCCGTACTTGGCCCGCACCGCCTCGGGCGTGTACCGGATCATCTCCGCGGCCGTCCGGTAGAAGTACAGGACGGTGACGTCGTCGCTGACCAGCTGGAGGACGTCCCGGTCGCCGGTGACGATCAGCACGGCCATGCCGTCCGCCGCGGCCGCCGTCGCGAGCGTCGCGATCACGTCGTCGGCCTCGTAGCCGGGCGCCCGCAGCACCGGCAGGCCCATCGCCGCGAGCAGCCGGTCCAGGACGCCGAGCTGGCTGCCGAACTCCTCCGGCGACCGGGCCCGGGTCGCCTTGTACTCGGGGAACGCCTCGCTGCGGAACGTCCGGCGGGACACGTCGAAGGCGACGGCGGCGTGCGTCGGGCGCTCGTCCCGCAGCACGTTGGCCAGCATGTTCGCGAACCCGTAGACGACGTTCGTCGGCTGCCCGGACGTGGTGGCGAAGTTCTCCACCGGCAGCGCGTAGAACGCCCGGTAGGCCAGCGAGTGGCCGTCCAGGAGCAGCAGGCGGGACCGGTCGGTCATGTCTCACATCCTGGCACCGGGGAAGGGGGCATGAAACGGCCGCGCGAGGTGTTGGGGGCGACATGGACAAGATCGAACTGGGCCGGCTGGGCATCTGGCGGCCGTGGAACGCGCTGGACGGCGACCTGGCCAAGGACGTCGAGGACCTCGGCTACGGCGCGATCTGGATCGGCGGCTCCCCGCGCGGCGACCTGAAGATCGCCGAGCGGCTGCTGGCGGCCACCGACCGGCTCGTGGTCGCGACCGGCATCGTCAACATGTGGGCGACGCCGGCCGCGGAGGTCGCCGCGTCCTACCACCGGCTGACCGACGCGCACGGCGGCCGGTTCCTGCTCGGCGTCGGCATCGGCCACCCGGAGGCGACGCAGGAGTACCGCAGCCCGTACGAGACGATCGTCCGGTACCTGGACGACCTGGACGCCGCGAACGTCCCGGTGGAGGGGCGGGTGCTGGCGGCGCTCGGGCCGAAGGTGCTGCGGCTGGCGGCGGAGCGCGCCGCGGGCGCGCACCCGTACTTCACCACGCCCGAGCACACGCGCGCGGCGCGGGAGACGCTGGGCGCGGGGCCGCTCCTCGTCCCCGAGCAGAAGGTCGTGTTCGACACCGACACCGGGCGCGCCCGCGCGCTGGCCCGGGAGTCGGCCGGGTACTACCTGCGGCTGCGCAACTACGTGAGCAACTTCAAGCGGCTCGGCTTCACCGACGAGGACGTGGCGGACGGCGGCAGCGACGCGCTCCTGGACGCGCTGATCGCGCGGGGCGACGGCGCGGCGCTGGCCGCGCGGGTGGCCGGGCACCTGGACGCGGGCGCCGACCAGGTCGCCGTCCAGGTGCTGGGCGAGGACGACCCGCGCCCCGCGCTGCGCGGGATCGCCGAAGCACTCGCCTGAACGCGGGAGGGACGCGCCCGGAGCCGGGCGCGTCCCTCACGGGGCGGGTGTCACCGGGTCTTGTAGGTGCCGATCTCGTCCGGCACGATGCGCTTCGCGGCCCGGGCCGGGGGGCGCCTTGCGAACTCGTTGCCGTTGACCGTCAGCGTGCTGTGCGCGAACAGCTGGGTGACGGCGGCGGTGGCGTCGATCATGTGGTCGAAGCCCTTGAGGTCGACGTTGTCGTAGCGGTCGCACGCCGAGTGGTAGCAGGGGTCGTAGGCGATTCCGGCGGTGCCGCCGTAGACCGCCGCCTGCTCGGGGGTCTTGATGCCCTCGGCGCCGGTGAAGATGCCGCCGGCGGGGATGCCCGCGGTGATGAAGGCGTTGTAGTCGGACCGCCCGTTGAACGGCGTCGGGTCGGTGGCGAGGCCGCGGCCCGCGAAGTAGTCGTTGAACGCCTTCTCGATCGCGCCGGACCCGGCGGGCGGCTCGACGTTGTTCTCGCCCGCGCTGTCGTCCCCGTCGTAGACGAAGTTGACGTAGTTCGGCGAGGCGAGCATGTCGAAGTCGAGCATCAGCGCGACCTTGTCGCGCTCGGCCTGCGGGAGGGCGTCGACGTAGTGCTGGGAGCCGAGCAGGCCCTCCTCCTCGGCGCCCCAGAACGCGAACCGCACCGTGTTGCGGACCTTCGGGCCGAGCTTGCGGATCTGCTTCGCCATCTCCAGCAGCGTCGCCGTGCCGGAGCCGTCGTCGTTGATGCCGGGGCCCGCGGTGACGCTGTCGTTGTGGGCGCCGACGACCACGACGTTGTCGGCGCGTCCGCGCCGGGTGTCGGCGAGGACGTTGGCCGTCTCGCGCTTCTCGTTCAGCGTGTCGGTCTTCACGCGCAGCGTCACGCCGCCGTTGTTCGCCTGGTCGACGAGGGCCTTGCCGACCGCGTTGGTCGGGCCGACCACCGGGACGGCGTACGGCGTGGTCAGCGTGCCCGCGACGGGGCCGGGCTGGTCGGGGAGCTGGTAGATGACCACGGCGGACGCGCCGGCGGCGACGGCGTTGTCGGTCTTCAGCGAGAAGAAGCAGCCGCCGCGCTGGATCAGCGCGATGTGGCCCGCCGGGAAACCGGCGAAGTCGTCGGCCTCGCAGCCGCTGCCGAGCCCGGTGGCACCGGTGTCGACGGGCGTCGCGGCGGCGGTGACGTCGCCCGACCCGGAGTACTGCATGGTCGCGAAGTCGGTGTCCGGCGCGAACGTCTTCTGCTCCGGCGCGGTCTCGGCGAACACCGCCGCGGACTTCTCCTGCCAGAAGTCGAACGTGAAGTTCTGGACCGTGGGGGTGTAGCCGGCCCGTTCGAGCTGGTCGGCGATGTACTTGATGGTGATCTTGTTGCCGGGGAGCCCGGCGGCCCGGTTGCCGCCGTTGGCGTCCGCGATCTTCTGCAGGTTCAGCTGGTGGTGGCGGACGTTCTTCAGCGTGACCAGCCTGGCCAGCTTGGCCTGCTTGGCCTGCTTGGCCTGCCCGGCACGGGACGGTGCGGCCGCCTGGGCCGGCATCGCGGCCACGGTGGCGGCTGCGAGCGACAGCCCGGTGAGGGTTGCGAGCGCGGTTCTGCGCATGACTAGGTCTCCGTTTGTGGGGGGGACGAAGCAACCCGAAGCCTGACATGAGTCAATTCCCACAACAAGACACGACTTAGCATCAAAACGGCCAATATTGGCCTCTTTTTCATCTCCACTTACAAGATCGACAATTGCCCGGCCGGTCACCGTCCGTCCCGGCGCCCCGCACCGCTCGTGTCGATCATCGGTACGGCCGGGGGAACGCGTTCTCCAAGGTCAGCCCGGAATGGCCGCCGATGGTGCCGCATTGACCTGCGGAAACGCCGTCGGGCGGACGGCGGCCCCGCGGCGTTCGCCGGATCCGCCCGCCGGCCCGCCCCGTACTTCCCCGGATATGCGTTCCAGCAGGTGAGGCCGCTGGCACCGGACAAATCGGCGTGAGTATGCTGCGTCAACTTGAAGGTGGCCGCCGACGATCAGGAGTAGGCCGTTGTCGAGTCCCGAACAGGTGCACAGATCCCACGGGCGTCCGCGCACCCGCCCGATCGGGCGCCGGATCGTCGTGCTCCTGGCGATCCCGCTGGTGTCCCTGGTGGCCCTGTGGACCTTCTCGGCCGTTCCGGCGCTGGACGAGGCGATCCAGCGCAACCAGTACTCCGGGAACCGGGAGCGGGCCGGCGACCCGGCCACCCGCGCCATGCAGGCGGTGCAGGAGGAGCGCGCCGCCGCGGTCGCCGCGCTGATGTCGCCGTCGTCCGCGACCTCGCAGAAGTTCCGGGAGGCGACCGGCCGGACCGAGAGCGCGGTGGCCGCCTTCCGCAGGACGGCGCTCACGCCGGAGTCCATCGAGCACCTCACCGACGGCGAGGTGCAGCGGACCCGCAACGTCGGCAACCAGCTCGACCAGCTGGCCAGCATCCGGTCGCAGATCACCGCGCAGAACGTCTCGCCGCTGGACGCCATCAACGCCTACAGCACGGCCTTCGACAACACGGTCCGGCTGCTCACCACGCTGGTGACCCTCGACGACGTCAGCGTGTTCCAGCAGACCAACGGCCTGCTGTACATGTACTGGGCGCGCGACTTCATGCTGCGCGAGGACACCCTGCTGACCGCGCTCGGCGGCGGCCGGCTGAAGGCCGGCACCCGCGCCGCGTTCGCGCAGTGGGCGGGCACCCGCGCCGAGCTGGTCGACCTCGGCCTGATCGGGCTCAGCGGGGACATGGCGGAGACCATGAGCGGGCTGGTGAACTCGCCCGCCTACGCCGACTTCGTCGCGCTGGAGACCTCCGTCGTCCAGCAGGGCAGGACCCCCGATCCGCGGCAGTGGCGGGCCGTGACCGGCGCGGCCGGGCAGGTGTGGCTCGGCAGCACCGCCAAGGCCGGCGAGCAGCTCCAGCACGACGAGGTCGCGCCGGCCGGGCAGGCGATCATGCTGCGGGTGTACCTGGCGGGCGGCGTCGGGCTGCTCGCCGTCCTCGCCTCCATCGTGCTGTCGCTGCTGTTCGCCCGCCGGCACGCCGACGAGCTGCGCCGGCTGCAGCGGTCGGCGCAGGAGCTGGCGAACGAGCGGCTGCCCCGGGTCGTGGCGCGGCTGCGGCGCGGTGAGCGGGTCGACCTGGAGACCGAGACGCCCCGTCCCGCGACCGGCCGGACCCGCGAGGTCGCGCTGGTGAGCGAGGCGTTCGAGACCGTCCAGCGGCAGGCGATCAGCACCGCGATCGGCGAGGCCGAGCTGCGCGCCAGCATCAACCGGGTGTTCGTGAACCTGTCGTGGCGCAGCCAGTCGCTGCTGCACCGGCAGCTGCGGCTGCTCGACCAGATGGAGCGGCGCGCCTCCAGCTCCGAGGAGCTGGACGACCTGTTCCGCCTCGACCACCTGACGACCCGCATGCGGCGGCACGCCGAGGGCCTGGTCATCCTGTCCGGCTCGCCGACCGTCCGCGCGTGGGACCACCCGGTCGCCGCCGAGGACGTGGTGCGCGCCGCGATCGCCGAGGTCGAGGACTACACCCGCATCGAGGTGACCGGCGCGTCCGCGGTCGCGGTGACCGGGGACGTGGTCGCCGACGTCATCCACCTGCTCGCCGAGCTGATCGAGAACGCCACCGCCTACTCCCCGCCGACGACGGAGGTCACCGTCAAGGTCGAGACCGTCGCCAACGGGCTCGCGGTGGAGGTCGTCGACCGCGGCATCGGGCTCGCGCCCGAGGAGCTGGACGCGCTCAACCGGCGCCTCGCGAACGCCGTCGAGTTCGACCTCGTCGACACCGAGCGGCTCGGGCTGTTCGTCGTCGCGCGGCTCGCGGCCCGGCACGACATCAGGGTCTCCCTGCAGCCCTCGGCCTACGGGGGCACCACCGCGATCGTGCTGGTCCCGCACGCCCTGGTCGTCATGGACGAGCAGTGGCAGGCGATCGGCGGCGGCGCCGCGGTGACGCAGCCCGCCGCGTCCGGGACGGGGGCGCCGCGGCTCGGCCGCCCGGTCCGGCCCGCGCTGCCCGGCCCGGCCGCGGGCCCGCAGCACGGCGGGCCGCCCGGCGCGCCGCCGCCGGTGGCGTTCAACCCGCCGGACTCCTACGACGCCCAGGTCTCCTACAACGCCGAGGTGGCCTACGACGCCGAGGTGGCCTACGACGCGCAGGTCTCCTACGACGCGCAGGTGTCCTACGACCCGCCGGGCATCGCGGAAGGGAGGGTCTCCTTCGATCCGCCGGTCTCCTACGACCCGCCGGGGCACACCAATGGCCGGACCCGGCCGCCGGCCGGTGATCCGGAACCCGCCAGGGCAGAGGACAGCGAGGTCACCGGCCGCCTTCCGCGCCGCGTGCGGCAGCGCAACCTCGCCCCTCAGCTGCGCAAACGCTCGCAGGCCACGGCCCCCGAGGCGGCCGAGCGGCCGGACGACGACTTCGAGGAGCCGAGTCCGGAGCTGAGCCGCGATCTGATGGCCTCGCTACAGTCTGGTTGGCTGCGCGGCAGGGTCGCCGACGACGAACCGGGCGATCTCGATCCACGCGACGAATGGGGGGAATCATGACGCGGCAGGGCCACGCCTCCGGCGAGCTCGACTGGCTGCTCGACGATCTGGTGCAACGGGTCGGCGAGGTCCGCCAGGCCGTCCTGCTGTCCCGCGACGGGCTGGTCATGGGCGCCTCGGGGGACGTCACCCGCAAGGACGCCGAGTTCCTCGCGGCGCTGTCGTCGGGCTTCCACAGCCTCGCCAACGGCGCCCGCGAGCACTTCCAGGCCAAGCAGGTCCGGCAGACCGTGGTGGAGCTGGACGACCAGCTGTTCTTCGTGATGCCGGCGGGCAACGGCAGCTGCCTGGCGGTGCTCAGCGACGCCGGCGGCAACGCCGGGCTGGTCGCCTACGAGACCACCATGCTGATCAAGCGGGTGCGGCGGGCGCTGTCGGCGTCGCCGCGCGCCGCCGAGTCCCAGGACACGTCGCTGCAGCCGGGTGCGTCGGGCTGAGCGACCGTGGAGACTCCGAGAGAGCGCTGGATCGGGCGGGACGCCGGCCCCGTCGTGCGGCCGTACGCGATGACCCGCGGCCGCACCCGCCCCCGCGGGCTCGTCGTCGACCTGGTGACGATCCTGGTCGCGACCGGCCGCACCCCGGGCGACCGGGTGTGGCTGTCCCGCGAGCAGCGGCGGCTGCTGGAGCTGTGCCGGCAGCCGTCGACCCCGGCCGACCTGGCCTCGGAGACCGACCTGCCGTTCCGGGTGGTGCAGATCCTCCTGGAGGACCTGCACCAGTACGGCCTGATCGAAGAGGTCCGGCAGGCGGCGGAGCCGTCCGAACGTCCCGACCCCCGCATCCTGATGAGAGTGCTCGATGAACTTCGCCGCCTCTAACCCGTCCGCGACGCCGTACGCGCCGGGCGACGACGTCCCCCTGCACACCCTGAAGGTGCTGGTGGCCGGCGGTTTCGGCGTGGGCAAGACGACCCTGGTCGGCGCGGTCAGCGAGATCCGGCCGCTGCGCACCGAGGAGACCCTCACCGACGCCTCGATCGGGGTGGACGACCTCGGCGGCGTGGAGGGCAAGTCCACCACGACCGTCGCGATGGACTTCGGCCGGCTGACGTTCTCCGGCGGCGTCCGGCTCTACCTGTTCGGGACGCCCGGCCAGGAGCGGTTCTGGTTCATGTGGGACCAGATCGCCTTCGGCGCGGTCGGTGCGATCGTGCTGGTCGACACGCGGCGCCTCAGCACGAGCTTCGCGTCCATCGACTTCTTCGAGCAGCGGCAGATCCCGTTCGTGGTCGCCGCGAACCAGTTCGACGGCGCCCGCCGCTACAGCGTCGACGAGATCCGCGACGCGCTCGACGTCGACCCGGACGTGCCCGTCCTGATGTGCGACGTGCGGAGCCGGGAAGTGGCGCGGGGCGTGCTGGTCGCGCTGGTCGAGCACGCGCTCCACACGGCGCAGAACTGACCGGGCGGGCTAGCCGGCCGCCATCCGGGCGACGATGAGGGACGCGAGGGCGGCGTAGGCGGCGGAGTCGTCCATCCCCGTCCGCGCCTTGATCTCGCCGCGGTGGATGGACTCCATCACCTGGCCCGCGACGGCGCCGACGAACGCCGCGTCCGCGTCCCCGGACGCCTCCCGGACCAGCCCCTGCACGCGCTCCACGGCGTACCCGGTGTTCTGCTTGTAGATCTCGCGGGCCGGGGCGAACGCGTCCAGGTCGGCGAAGAAGGCGGGCGAGGCGGGCGCCAGTTCCTCCGAGATCGCCCGCAGATAGACGCCGACCCGCTCCCCCGGCTCGGCGTCCGCGTCGAGCGCGGCCTCAACGCGCCCGGTCGCCCGGCGGAAGAACGCGCGCACCACCGCCGCGATGATCTGCTCGCGGCTCGCGGCGACCGAGTACAGCGTGCTCTTGGAGCAGCGCAGCAGGGCGGCGAGGTCGGCGACGCTCAGCTCGGCGAACCCGCGGTCGAGGAAGACGTCCATGAGCCGCCCGATCAGCGCCTCCCGCCGCCGCGCCGCCCGCGTGACGCGCTCGTCCACCCGGTCCATGCCGCGACAGTACCGCACACAGTTCGTGGGTACTCGTTTTGGTACCGTGAGGTGGCCGAAAGGAGCCGCCCATGCCCGCCACCCGCCATCTGCCGACCCCCGAGTCCGCGGACCTGCTCGCGCTCGCCCGCGACATCGCGAACAAGGAGCTGTCGCCCCGCGCCGCCGGCGACGAGCGCACCGGCACGTTCCCGCGCGAGGTGTTCGCGACCCTCGGCCGGGCGGGCCTGCTGACCCTCCCCTACCCGGAGGAGTTCGGCGGCGGCGACCAGTCGTACGAGATCTACCTGCAGGTCCTGGAGGAGATCGGCGCGGTGTGGGCGAGCGTCGGCGTGGGCGTCAGCGTGCACGCCCTCTCCTGCTTCCCGCTGTTCTCCTACGGCACCGGCGAGCAGCGCGCGAAGTGGCTCCCCGACATGCTCTCCGGCGAGAGGCTCGGCGCGTACTGCCTCTCCGAGGCGCACGCCGGCTCCGACCCCGCCGCGATGCGCGCCAAGGCCGTCCGGGACGGCGACTCCTACGTCCTCAACGGCGCCAAGGCGTGGACGACGCACGGCGGCAAGGCCGACTTCTACACCGTCATGGCCCGCACGTCCGACGACGGCGCCCGCGGCATCTCCTGCTTCCACGTCCCCGCCGGGACGCCCGGCCTGGAGTTCGACGAGCCCGAGGACAAGATGGGCCTGATGGGCTCGACCACGGCGACGGTCCGCCTGGAGAACGCCCGCGTCCCCGCCGGGAACCTGATCGGCGACGAGGGCCAGGGCCTGTCCATCGCCCTCGCGGGCCTGGACGCGGGCCGCCTCGGCATCGCCGCCGTCGCCACCGGCCTCGCCCAGGGCGCCCTCGACCACGCCGTCGCCTACGCCAAGCAGCGCGAGGCGTTCGGCAAGACGATCATCGATCACCAGGGTCTCGCGTTCGTCCTCGCCGACATGGCCGCCGCGGTCGAGTCGGCCCGCGCCACCTACCTGTCGGCGGCCCGCCTGAAGGACGCGGGCCGCCCCTACGGCCGCGAGGCGTCCATCGCCAAGCTGGTCGCCACCGACAACGCCATGAAGGTCACCACCGACGCCGTCCAGGTCCTCGGCGGCGCCGGCTACACCCGCGACTTCCCGGTGGAGCGCTACATGCGCGAGGCCAAGGTGATGCAGATCTTCGAGGGCACCAACCAGATTCAGCGCCTCGTCATCTCCCGCCACCTCGCCCGCTGACCCCGCGCGGATGGCACGCGAGTCCGTCCTGCCGCGGGACGAGCGGCGGCGGGTGCGGGTCGGGATGCGGCTGTGGGAGCTGGCTTCGCGGGCCGCGCCGACGCTCGGCCTCCGGGAGGCGGCGATGCCGTTCATGGAGGACCTGCACGCCGTCATCGGGCACCACACGCAACTCGGCGTGCTGACTGCGTGTGGCGGCGAAGGCGCCAGTCGACACGACCGTGCACGGGCTCGGCGCCGTCCTCTACGCGTTCGCGACGAATCCGGACCAGTGGCGGCGCCTGCGCGAGCAACCGCATCTGGCCTGGACGGCGTTCGACGAGGCCGTCCGGTGGCAGTCGCCCGTCCAGACGTTCTTCCGGACGGCGGTCGGCGACCGCGAGATCGCGGGGACCGTCATGTCGGGTTCGGCATGGGCATCCGCCGGTGCGCCGGGCAGCACGTCGCGCGCCTGGAGTCGGAGGCCCTTCTCACCGCTCTGGCCCGCCGCGTCGAACACATCGAACTCGCCGGGACCCCGGTGCGGCACCACAACAACACGCTGCGGGCCTGGAAGAGCCTCCCGCTGCGCCTCTCCTAGAGCCGGACGTACTCGTAGTCGAACGGCCGGCCGTTGATGCCGTTGCGGGGCGGGGCGATCCAGGCGGCGATCTTGCCGCGCTCGTGCACGGGCCGCATCAGCGACCGGATGTGGGTCTTGTCGACCTCGGTCGGCAGCCAGGCGCCCTTGCGCCGCTCCCACTCGCCGGCGGTGAGCATCTCGCCGTCCGGGGCGGTCTCGATGCCCTTGAACGCGCCGACCTTCCGGTTGAAGGCGACGCTCGGCAGGTAGAGGCGCTGCGGGAGGCCCGCGTCGGAGAGGATCCGGTTCCACCGGTTGACGCCGCTCTGGCAGTCGGAGATGTACTCGCGGCGCAGGTCGGTGTTGAGGCCGGTGAGCGCGGCCACCTCGGTCTGCCCGATGGCGCCGTCGACGAGGGCGTCCACCATGATGGCGTCGTCGGTGAGGCGGTGGCCGTCCTTGCGGCGGCCCTCCATCCAGCGGCCCTTGAGGCCGGCCGTGTAGTAGTTGGCGACGTTGCTGGACGTCTCGGAGCCGAACAGGTCGAGCGACACCGAGTAGTGGAAGTTCAGGTACTTCTGGATGACGTTCAGCGAGATCGCGCCGTGCGCGGTGACGTCGTCGGTGTCGTGCTCCTTCATGAGCTGGACGGTCCGCTCCACGACGCGGTCGATGCCGGTGGTGCCGACCATCATGTGGTGGGCCTCTTCCTTGAGCATGAACTCGCAGGTCCGCGACAGCGGGTCGAAGCCGGACTCCTTCAGCGTGCCGAGCTGGTACTTGCCGTCCCGGTCGGTGAAGTAGGTGAACATGAAGAACGACAGCCAGTCGGGAGTCTCCTCGTTGAACGCGCCGAGGATGCGCGGCGACTCCTCGCTGCCGGAGTTGCGGTGCAGGAGCTCCTCGGCCTCCTCCCGGCCCTCGCGTCCGAAGTAGGCGTGCAGGAGGTAGACCATCGCCCACAGGTGGCGGCCCTCTTCGACGTTCACCTGGAACAGGTTGCGCAGGTCGTAGAGGCTGGGCGCGGTCGCGCCGAGGTTGCGCTGCTGCTCGACGGACGCCGGCTCCGTGTCGCCCTGGATAACGATCAGGCGCTGCAGATCGGCGCGGTATTCGCCGGGGACCTTCTGCCAGGCGGGCTCGCCCTTGTGCGCGCCGAACCCGATGCGCCGGTCGCCGTCGCGTTCGGAGAGGAAGATGCCCCACCGGTAGTCCTTCATGGAGACATGCCCGAAGTGCGCCCAGCCTTCGCGGCCGACGTTCACCGCCGTGCGCAGGTAGACGTCCTGCGTCGGCAGGGTGGGGCCCATCGACTCCCACCAGTTCAGGAAGTTCGGCTGCCACGACTCCAGCGCCCGCTGGAGGCGCCGGTCCTCGTGCAGGTCGACGTTGTTCGGGATCTTCTCGCCGTAGTCGGCCGTGGTCGGCATGGGGTCAGACTCGCTTTCGGTCGAAGTCGGCGCGGCGTCCGGTGCCGTAGCGGCGCAGCGCGCCGTCCGGTCCGGACGCGTTCGGGCGGGTGAAGATCCAGTTCTGCCAGGCGGTGAGCCGTCCGAAGATCTTGGTCTCCAGGGTCTCCGGGCCGGCGAAGCGGTAGTTGGCCTCCAGGCCGGTCAGCGCGTCGGGGCTGAAGCTGCCGCGCTCCTCGATCGCGATGCGGACCTCCTCGTCCCAGTCGATGTCGTCGGGCGCGAAGGTGACCAGGCCGAGGCGCTCGGCGTCCGCCGCCTCCAGGGGCTTGCCGGACGCGTCGCGGACGGCGGTGAGCGCGTCGGCGTCACCGAGGAAGCGGGTCTCCAGGCGGGTGAGCCCGTTGCCCATCGGGAGCGGGCCGAGGTTCATCGCGTCCACGGTGACCGCGGCGGGGTCGGCGTCCGGGTCGACGTCCTCGAAGACGCCGTCGAGCTGGTAGGTGCGGTCGGCGGCGAGCGCGACCTCCAGGAGCGAGCCCGCGAAGCAACTGCCCGGCTCGATCAGGGCGATGAGGCTGCGGCTGGTGACGTCCAGGCGCTTCAGCGTCCGCTTCAGGTAGTGGACGATCTCGTTGGCGAGCCAGTCGCCGGCGTTGTCGAGCAGCAGCCGGTCATGGGCGAGGACGTGCTCGGCGCGCCCGGTCGTGCGGAACACCCAGGTGCCGAGCTCCAGCTCGTTGGTGCGCAGGTCGAGGATGAGGTCGTCCAGCTCGCGGGTCATGGCGAGCGTCCAGAAGGACTCGCGGTGGAAGTCCTCAGGAGGCGCGTCGGGCCCGGCGATCGTGATCTCGGCGGCGCCGGAGTCGCGGTCCAGCTTCGCCGTCACGTGCCGGTAGGCGATGGACGTGTCAGTGCGCTCCTTGGCGAGCGGGGTCAGTGCGACGCCCTCCGCGCCGGCCGGGCGGGACGAGCGGGCCGCCAGCTCCCCGGCGCGTTCCGCGACCGTCGCGTCCCAGGCCGTGCGGGGGACCGCCTCGTCCACCAGCCGCCACGCGACGGCCTTCTTGCCGCCGAGCCCCTCGGCCTTGGTGGAGAAGTAGTCGGCGCGGTCGCGGCGGACGTGCCGCTTGTCCGACACGCGGGTGAGGCCGCCGGTGCCCGGCAGGACGCCGAGCAGCGGCAGCTCCGGCAGCGACACCGCCGAGGACCGGTCGTCCACCAGCATGATGTGCTCGCAGGCGAGGGCCAGCTCGTAGCCGCCGCCGGACGCGGTGCCGTTGACCGCCGCCAGGTAGGTCTGGCCGGAGTTCGCGGTCGCGTCCTCGATGCCGTTGCGGGTCTCGTTGGTGAACTTGCAGAAGTTCACCTTCCACGAGTGCGGGGACGCGGCCAGCATCCGGATGTTGGCGCCCGCGCAGAAGATCTTCTCCCTGCCGCTGGTGACCACCACCGTGCGGACGCCCGGATGCTCGAACCGGAGCCGCTGGACGGCGTCGTAAAGCTCGATGTCCACGCCGAGGTCGTAGGAGTTGAGTTTCAGCTCATAGCCGGGGACCAGGCCGCCCTGCTCGTCCACTGCCATCGTGAGGGTGGCGACGGGTCCGTTGACGTCCAGCCTCCAGTGCCGGTACCGGGACGGGTCCACGCGGAACTCCACGTGCGGGGTGGTCATCGAATACCTCCGCGGAAACCCCCGCCTTCAGGCGGGGGAGGAATCGGACCCCTGCGGAGCAGGACGGGAATAGGCGATTCGCCGCCAGGCGAACCGCCGTCCACCACGCAAGAGCAGAACTTAACCGATCTCGCTGTAATATGTGAGCCATGGCGCTGGAGGAACGCACCCGCGCCTGGTACACCCAGCAGCGCCGCATGTCCTACGTCGACACCTCGGCCGCGCTGACACAGTGGAAGCGCACCGGGGAACTGGCGTTCCTGAACGAGGTGTCGTCGGTGCCGCTGCAGCAGGCGCTGCGGCACCTGCAGGCCGCGTTCGCGGCGTTCTTCGACAAACGTGCCCGCTACCCGCGTTTCAAGTCGCGTAGGAAGTCGCGTGCCTCGGCCGAGTACACCCGGTCGGCGTTCAATTTCCGCGACGGTGAGCTCACGCTGGCCAAGATGACGGGACCGCTGGACATCGTGTGGTCGCGTCCGCTGCCCGAGGGGGCCGAGCCGTCCACGGTGACGGTGTCCAAGGACGCGGCCGGGCGGTGGTTCTGCTCGATCCTGTGCCAGGACACCATCATGGGTCTGGACCCGTCCGAGCGGGCCGTCGGTGTGGACGCCGGGGTCACCTCGCTGGTGACCCTGTCGACGGGGGAGAAGGTCGCCCGGATCCACGCGCGGATCACCGACCGGCGCCGTGACTTCCTGCACAAGCTGTCGACTCGGCTCGTCCACGAGAACCAAGTGGTCGTGATCGAGGACCTGAACGTTCGCAACATGGTGCAGAACCACAACCTCGCCCGCGCGATCTCGGACGCGGCGTGGCGGCAACTGCGGACGATGCTGGAGTACAAGGCCGACTGGTACGGCCGCGACCTGGTGGTGATCGACCGGTGGTTCCCCTCCACCAGGACGTGCTCGCAGTGCGCGACCATCACCGGGAAGATGCCCCTCAACGTGAGGGAGTGGGAGTGCGGCGGCTGCGGTGCCCGGCATGACCGGGACGTCAACGCCGCGCGCAACATTGTGGCCGCCGGGCTGGCGGTGTCGGCCTGTGGAGCCGGTGTCAGACCTCAACGGGAGTCCTCCCGGACGGGGCAGTCGGCGACGAAACAGGAAGCCCACGGGGCGACCCGTGGAACCCCCCGCCTCTAGGCGGGGGAGGAGGTCAAGAGGTGTCCTTCCGCCCCCCATGCTCCACAGATTTCGTTTAAGACGTCAAGAGTTTGTAGCGTATTGGTGCGCGGGCCGTCCCGGGGGCGGGCCGGCCGGCGCCCGTTCAGGGCGTGTCGAGCAGGGTCGCCGCCAGCTCGCGGACGGCGAAGCGGCGCAGCTTGCCGGTGGGGGTCGTCGGGAGCTTGTCCACGATCAGCACCTCGCGGGGGCGCTTGAACGACGCGAGCCCCGCCCGGCAGAAGCCGATCAGCTCCGCCGGCTCGGCGGCCGCGCCCTCCTTGAGGACGACGGCGGCGACCGGCTTGTCCAGGCCGTCGGCGTCCGGCAGCCCGACGACCGCGGCCATCGCCACCGCCGGATGCTCCAGCAGCCGGGCCTCGACCTCGGACGGCGACACCCAGATCCCGCCCGCCTTCAGCATGTCGCCGGTGCGGCCGAGGCAGGTGTAGTAGCCGTCCTCGTCCCGCACGTAGGTGTCGCCGGTGCGCAGCCACTCCCCCTGGAACACCTTCCGGGTCGTGTCGGTGCGGCACCAGTAGCCCGTCGCGATCGACTCGCCCTTCACCAGCAGGGAGCCCGGCGTGCCCGGCTCGACGTCGGCGCCGTCCGCGTCCACGATCCGCAGCTCGTAGCCGGGGACCGCGGTACCGGTCGTTCCCGGGCGGACCTCACCCGGACGGTTCGACAGGAAGATGTGCAGGCACTCCGTCGAGCCGATCCCGTCGATGATCTCCACGCCGTACCTGGCGGTGAAGCGGCGGCACAGCTCGGCGGGCAGCGGCTCGCCCGCCGACACCGCCAGCCGGACGGACGCGAACGCCTCGACCGGCACGTCCGCGTTCAGGATCGCGGCGAAGAACGTGGGCACGGCGAAGAACAGCGTCGGCCGGTACTCGACCAGCCGTTCGGCCACCGAGGCGGGCGTCGGCCGGTCCGGGTCCAGGATCGCGGTCGCGCCCACCGACAGCGGGAAGAACAGCGAGTTGCCGATCCCGTAGGCGAAGAACAGCTTGGCGACCGAGTAGCAGCGGTCCTCCGGGGTGATCCCGAGGACCTGGCGGCCGTAGGTCTCCACGACGTGCCGGATGTTGGCGTGCCGGTGCATCGCGCCCTTCGGCTTGCCGGTCGTCCCCGACGTGTAGAGCCACAGCGCGCTGGAGTCGGCCGAGGTCGGGTAGGGCCCGGCCGGCTTCCCGCCGCGCTCGCGCCCGGCCCGGACGAGGTCGTCGAAGGGACTCACCCGCACTCCGGGCGGCGCCTGGAGCCCGGCGTCTCCCTCCACCGCGACGTGCCGGACGCCCGGCGCGTGCGCGAGCGCCGCCTCCGCCGCCACCGCGAAACGGCCGCTGACCAGCAGCACCCTGGCCCGCGCGTCGTTGAGCAGCGCGGCCAGCTCCGCTCCGGTCAGCATCGTCGACACCGGGACCGGGACGGCGCCGAGCCGCATCGCGCCGAGGATCGCGGCGGCCATCAGCGGGCCGTCGGCCATGAACAGGACCACGCGCTCCTCGGCCCGCGTCCCCCAGGACTCCAGCCCGGCGGCGATGTGCCCGGCGAGGTCGGCCAGCTCGGCGTAGGTGAGGTCGCCGCCGGGCCCGCTGAGCGCCGTCCGGCCGGCGGTATCCGGCCGGCGGGCCGCCCGCAGAAGGTGGTCGGAGGCGTTGAACGTGTCGGGCGCGGCCGGTGCGGTCGCCGTGTCAGCAGTCGCCGTTTCAGCGGTCATGGGGGTCTCCAGTCGCCGGGAACCGTGGCACCAATGCTCTACATAGACGAAACGCTAGTCAATAGATCTGTGGAATGATGGCCGGTCGGGAGGAACGCGTGCGGGGTACCGCGCGGTACGCCCGCGGTACCGCGCCGTACTCGCGCGATACTGGACAGCGTTCCACGAACGGCCGCGCCCCAGAAGGGCTCGGAAGGAGAAGCCCATGGCCCGATCCGGCGAGGACGCGGCGCACCCCCGGCCGGAGTTCCGGCGCCGTCGCGAACTCGGCGCGGCGAGCGCCCGGTCGCTGCTGCTGACCGTGCTCGGCGAGTTCGTGCTGCCCGGCCGCGAGCCGGTCTGGACGGCGGCGTTCCTGCGGGCGCTCGGGCTGCTCGGCGTCGAGGAGAAGGCCGTCCGGCAGGCGCTCGCGCGCAGCGCCGCCGAGGGCTGGCTCGCCGGGGAGCGGCACGGCCGCCGCACCGCCTGGCGGCTCACCCCGGCCGGGGAGCGGCTGCTCACCGACGGCACCGGCCGCATCTACGGCTTCGGCGGCCCGGTCGGCGACTGGGACGGGCGGTGGCTGCTGGTCCTCGCGACCGTCCCGGAGACCAACCGCAGGCTCCGCCACCTGCTGCGGACGCGGCTCGCCTGGAACGGGCTCGGCAACCTGTCCCCCGGCGTGTGGGTGAGCCCGCACCCCGGACGCGAGCCGCAGGTGCGGGGCGTCCTCGCCGAGATCGGCGTCGCCGGCACCTCCACCCTGTTCACCGGGCGGCTCGGCGACCTGGCCGAGGCGCGCCGGGTGGCCCGGCAGGCGTGGGACCTCGACGAGATCGAACTCTCCTACGAGGACTTCCTGGAGGCCGCCGGCGCGCTGCGCCCCGCCGACGATCCGGGCACGTTCGCCGCGCACACGCGGCTCGTCCAGGCATGGCGGCGGTTCCCGTTCCTCGACCCGGGGCTGCCGGCGGAGCTGCTGCCGGACGACTGGAGCGGCTCCCAGGCGTTCACGCTGTTCCACGAGCGCCACGACATCTGGCGTCCCGTCGCCGAC
This sequence comes from Spirillospora sp. NPDC047418, assembly GCF_040643275.1. Lineage (NCBI taxonomy): Bacteria > Bacillati > Actinomycetota > Actinomycetes > Streptosporangiales > Thermomonosporaceae > Spirillospora > Spirillospora sp. NPDC047418. The sequence continues at coordinate 100,887 of NZ_JBEYTW010000018.1, read as the reverse complement.
CGCCAGTGGAAGGCGATGAGCGGCGACTAGCCGGGCGGGGTGAGCTTCAGCAGGTTGACGGTGCCCTCGGCGACCACGCGGTCCTTCTCGTCGGTGATCGTCGACTGCCAGGTCACGTGGTCGTCCACCCGGTCGACCGGGTGTGCGCGGGCGACCAGGCGCCCGCCGCGCACGGCGCGGATGAACCGGGTGTGGTTGCTGATCCCGACGACCTGGTTGCCGAGCCCGACGGTGAGGGCCGCGCCCATGCTGCACACCGTCTCGGTGATGGCGCAGTACACGCCGCCGTGGACGATCCCGTACGCCTGCATGAGCTTGTCGGTGACCTCCAGCTCGGCCACGACCTCCTGCTCGGACGCCTCGGTCACCACCAGCCCGAGCGTCTGGTCCAGCGGGCCCGCGTAACCGGCGAATTCAACCGTCATGCCCGGAAGCTATCCAGCCGCCGAATCCGCCGTCAACGGCGCGCCGCGCGTGCGGGAGGGCGCGGTGGCGGAGGCACGCGTGTAGAGAGCGCGCTGCCGGGAAGTCGGAGAAGGGTCGGTGCCGCGCGTTGGGAGGTCCTGGGATGGGCAGCTTGGTCGGACGGAACCTGCTCGCCGGAGCCGAACCGGACGTCGCCGCCGGCTCCGGCCATGCCGATCACCCGCCCCGGATGGGGTTCTTCACCGACACCTCGGTGTGCATCGGCTGCAAGGCGTGCGAGGTGGCCTGCAAGGAGTGGAACGCCATCCCGGAGGACGGCCTCGACTTCACCGGCATGTCCTACGACAACACCCAGGGCCTCGGCGCCGACACCTGGCGGCACGTCGCGTTCATCGAGCAGAACAAGCCCATGGGGAACGCCGAGCCCGGCGTCGACCACGGCGGCTCCCCCGGCGCGGCCTCCGGCGGAGGCGGCACCGACCTCCGCTGGCTGATGGCGTCGGACGTGTGCAAGCACTGCACGCACGCCGCCTGCCTGGACGTCTGCCCGACCGGCTCGCTGTTCCGCACCGAGTTCGGCACGGTCGTCGTCCAGCAGGACATCTGCAACGGCTGCGGCTACTGCGTCCCCGCCTGCCCGTACGGGGTCATCGACCAGCGCAAGGAGGACGGCCGGGTCTGGAAGTGCACGCTGTGCTACGACCGGCTCGGGGCGGGCCTGGAACCGGCCTGCGCCAAGGCGTGCCCCACCGACTCCATCCAGTACGGGCCGCTGGAGGAGCTGCGCGAGCGCGCCGCGATGCGGGTCGAGCAGCTCCACGACATCGGCGTCGAGGACGCCCGCCTCTACGGCCACGACCCGGACGACGGCGTCGGCGGCGACGGCGCGTTCTTCCTGCTCCTGGACGAACCGGAGGTCTACGGGCTGCCGCCGGACCCGGTCGTCACCACGCGCGACCTGCCGTCCATGTGGCGGAACGCCGGTCTCGCCGCCGCGGCGCTGATCGGCGGGCTCGCCACCGTCTTCGCCGCCCACGGCGGCATGCGCGGCGGCCGGGGAGGAGCGCGATGAGCGAGTCGGAGGTGCGCAGGGAGGGCATCGCCGGGGCGCGGCCCGACCGCGAGGCGCTGGTCGGCCGGGGCCTGCGGCCGGGGAAGGGCGGACGGCGCGGCGGGCGGCGCGGCGGGCGCGGCGAGAAGGCGATGGTGCCGGACGCCGAGTTCACCTCCTACTACGGCCTGCCCATCCTGAACCCGCCGGTGTGGAAGGCGGCCGACGTCGCCGCCTACCTGTTCCTCGGCGGCCTGGCCGGGGCGGGCTCGATGCTGGCCGCGGGCGCGCAGCTGACCGGGCGGCCCGCCGCCGCGCGGGCGCTGAAGATCTCCTCGCTGGCCGCCATCGCCGGGTCCACGGCCGCGCTGATCCACGACCTCGGCCGGCCGGCCCGGTTCTACAACATGCTGCGGGTCATGAAGCCGACCTCGCCGATGAGCATGGGCTCCTGGATCCTGGCCGCCTACGGGCCCGCCGCCGGCGGCGCCGCCGTCCTCGACGTGGCGGGACGCTTCCCGCATCTCGGCAGGGCCGCCACCGCCGCGGCCGCCGCGCTCGGCCCCGCCGTCACGGTCTACACCGCCGTGCTGATCGCCGACACGGCGGTGCCCGCCTGGCACGAGGGCAGGCGCGAGCTGCCGTTCGTCTTCGCCGGCTCGGCCACGACCGCCGCGGCCGGGATGGCGCTGCTCGCCGCTCCCGTCCGCGAGACCGGGCCGATGCGGACCGCCGCCGTGTCCGGCGCGGCCGTGGAGCTGGCGGCGGCCAAGCTGCTGGAGTGGCGGGCCGGGCTGGCCGCCGAGCCGTACACGAAGGGCAGGGCGGGCCGCTTCATGCGCGCGGGCGAGATCCTGTCGGGCGCGGGCACCGCCGGGAGCGTGCTGCTCGCCGGGCGGAGCCGCGCCGGCGCGGCGCTCAGCGGCGCGGCGCTCCTGGCCGGCTCGACCTGCACGCGTTTCGGCATCTTCTACGCCGGGATCCAGTCGGCCGAGGACCCCAAGTACACCGTCGCCCCCCAGCGGGAACGCGTGACCGAGCGCGGCACGAGGGCCACCAGCTGACTTCTGCCGGGTTTCTGCAAGTTCATTGAAATCTTGCGCAAGCTCTTGACGGGACTGCAAGAAGAGAGCATTCTCACGGTGCTCGCGGACGGCCGTCCCCCCACCCCTCCAGGCGCCCCGCTGTCAGGAGTTCGCCGCCATGCAACGCGCAAGAATCCCCCGCCGCCGGTCCCTGCTCGCCGCCGGTGCGCTCGTCCTCGGCGGGCTCGCGCCCGCCGCCGCCCTGCTCCCCGGCTCCCCCGCCCGCGCCGCCGTGCCGCTGAACGGCGGCGACGTCACCGCCAACCTCTGGGAATGGAACTGGCCGTCGGTCGCGGCGGCCTGCACCGACCACCTCGGGCCGGCCGGGTACGGGGCCGTCCAGGTCGCCCCGCCCGCCGAGTCGGTCAGCCTCGCCGCCACCAGCGACGGCGCGCACCCGTGGTGGGAGGTGTACCAGCCCGTCTCCTACGGCCTCACCAGCCGGCTCGGGACCCGCGCCCAGTTCGCCGCCATGGTCGCGGCCTGCCACAACGCGGGCGTCCGCGTGTACGTGGACGCGGTCGTCAACCACATGGCGGGCCACAACAACACGGTCAGCACCACCTACGGCGGGTCGGCGTTCGATCCCGCCGGGTTCGCCTACCCGGCCGTCCCGTACGGCTACGGCGACTTCCACCATCCGGGCGACGGGTACTGCGACGACGAGGACGGCGGCATCGACGACTGGAACAACACGTCCGAGGTGCAGAACTGCGAACTGGTGTCGCTGTCGGACCTCAAGACCCAGTCGGACTACGTCCGCGGAAAGATCACCGGATACCTGAACGACCTCATCGGCCTCGGCGTCGACGGGTTCCGGATCGACGCCGCCAAGCACATCGCGCAGAGCGACTTCGCCGCCATCAGGGGTGCGCTCCACACCACGACCGCCGAGGGCAGGGCGCCCTACATCGCGCAGGAGGTCGTCCCAGGAGCGAGCACCGCCGGACTGAAGCCGTCCGCGTTCACCGGGAACGGCGACGTGCTCGGCTTCTCCTACGCGCAGGGGCTGAAGACCCAGTTCCAGAACGGAACGCTGTCGAACCTGTCGGGCATCCCGTCGTGGTCACTGGACGCCGCCGGCGCCCAGACGTTCACCATGGTCACCAACCACGACACCGAGCGGAACGGGTCGACGCTCAGCTACAAGAACGGCTCCGACTACGTGCTGGCCAACTACTTCCTGCTGGCCTACCCCTACGGGAAGCCGTCGGTGTTCGACGGGTTCGCCTGGTCGTCCGCCGGGCAGTCGCCGCCGGCGGACTCCGGCGGGTTCGTCACGGGCACCGACTGCTCCAACGGCTGGCAGTGCCTCACGCAGTCGACCGGGATGAAGGGCATGGTCGGCTGGCACAACGCGACCGCGTCCGCCACGACGGTGTCCGGCTTCACCGCGACGGCGGGCGACGTCATCGGGTTCAGCCGCGGCTCGAAGGGCTGGATCGGGCTGAACGACTCGTCCAGCGCGTCCACCGCCACCTACCGGACCGGCCTCGCGGACGGCGTCTACTGCGACGTCATCACCGGCGGCCTCGGGGAGAACGGGTGCGCGGGCACCTCCGTCCCGGTCACCGGCGGCACCGCGACCGTGACCATCCCCGCGCACGACGCGGTCGCGATCCACGTGAACGCCAGGACGGGCGCGACACCCACCGCGACACCGACCGCGACACCCACCTCGTCGCCCACGACCGTCTCGGACGTGTTCAACGTCCACGCCACGACGACCTGGGGGACGAGCGTCTACATCGTCGGCGACATCCCGGCACTCGGCTCCTGGGACACGTCCAAGGCCGTCAAGCTCTCCCCCGACCACTACCCGACCTGGAACGGCACGGTGGCACTGCCCGTCGGCACAAGGATCGAGTACAAGTACATCAAGAAGACCGACGCGGGCGCCGTGACGTGGGAGAGCGGCGCGAACCGCGGCTACACCACCGGGACGTCCGCGCACACCGCGAGCGACACCTGGAGATGACCGCTCCCGGATGAAACCGGGGCCGGCCTCGTCGTGTGCGGAGGCCGGCCCCGCTCAGCCGTCGGCGGTCCGCTTCGCCGGGCGCCAGAAGACCGCCAGCAGGAGCGCGGCCCCGATGCCGCCGGCCAGTGCCGTGACGGCGAGGCCCGTCCATCCGGCCAGGTCGTCGGAGAGCCCGAGCGCGCGGTCGGCCGACACGGCGCCGCCGCCGAGGGCGCCCAGCGCGCACGCCACCATGATGATCATCAGGACGTACTCGTAGCCCTGGCCCGGCCGGAAGATGAAGAAGCCGTTGCGCAGGTGGGCGATGACGAACGCGACCGTCATCGTGCCGACCGCGCCGGCCGCGGCGAGCGGCGTGAGCAGGCCGAGCAGCAGCAGGACCCCGGCGCCCAGTTCGGTGCCGGTGGCCATCAGCGCGTGCAGGCGGCCGGGCCGCAGGCCCATCGACTCGAACCAGCCCGCCGTCCCCGGGATCCGGCCTCCGCCCCACGCGTGGTTCCAGCCGTGCGCGAGCAGCGTCCCGCCCACGGACAGCCGCAGCACCAGGGACGCGATATCGGCGCCCACCGCCTCAACAGCCATTCACGGCCCCTTCTCTCACCGGTGTTCCGCCAACGTACAAGGCGATCGCGCACCCCGGCGTCCGGCCGTCCCACCGCATAGATCGCCGGACGTGGGGCACGTCACAGAGGTCAGACTCCAGATCGCGTCACGGCCGGGGGTGTCCGGAGCGTCTACCTCTCGGGGGCTGTCAGCGCGGAGGTCGAGGAGGCGGCATGGATAGCGTGGCCAGAAAGTACAACCTGACGATGCTGTACGCCGCGTACGAGGCGTTCCGCCGCGACGCGGCCCGGCTGGAGGCCGCGACCGGTCCCGCCGATCCGGGCGTCGCGAGCACGTGGCCCCTGTTCACCCACTTCTGGCGGATCCAGGACAACGCGGAGAAGCGCGCCCTGTGGACGGTGATGTACGCCGAGGCCGCCGGTGAGCGGGAGCACGGCCGCGGGCGCGTCGGCGTCGTCCTCGAGTCCCTCGCCGTGCGGGCGCTGCGGGTCGTCCCGCTGATCGACGCCGTGGACGCCGCCCTGGAGCACCGCGACCGCCCCGCGTTCACCCGGCACGCGCGCGAGCTGCGCACGTCCCTGGACGTCGTCCTGGACTTCAAGGAGGCGAACGTCCTGCCGCTGATCCAGGAGACCCTGACGCCCTTCGAATGGGGGACGTTCGACGTCGAGTTCCGCCGCGAGCTGGGGCTGCGGGGGCTCGGGACGTTCCTGCCGTGGCTGCTCGACGACGCCTCCGAGTCCACCCGCGGCGCGGTGCTGCGGCTGCTGCCGCCGCCGGTCCGGCTGTTCTACAAGGCCGCCCGGCGCCCGCGCCACCGGCGCCGCGGCCACCCGGCCGTGCCCGCCTGCTGACCGTCCCGCCCGCCCGGCGCCCCCGGGCCGCCTGTGATCAGGCGCACATCGCCCGGGGTGTCACAAACGTCCGCACTCGTTCCGTCTTATGCGCAGAAGCGCGACGGAGGGATGTGCTGACGATGGCGGGGACGACACCCCAGGCGCGGGGCGGGGCGGCGGCCGCGAACGCCCCGCTGCTGAGCGGGGCGCGGGCACTGGACGAGCGGTTCGGCACCACCGGCTTCGCCCGCAGGGCGCTGCGCAAGGCGTTTCCGGACCACTGGAGCTTCCTGCTCGGCGAGATCGCGATGTACTCGTTCGTGATCATCCTGCTGACCGGGGTGTACCTGACGCTGTTCTTCAAGCCGAGCATGCACGAGGTCGTCTACGACGGCTCCTACACGCGGCTGCAGGGCGTCGAGATGAGCGAGGCGTACGCCTCCACGCTGCGGATCAGCTTCGATGTGCGGGGCGGGCTGCTCGTCCGGCAGCTGCACCACTGGTCGACGCTCGTCTTCATGGCGGCGATCCTCGTCCACATGCTGCGGAACTTCTTCACCGGAGCGTTCCGCAAGCCGCGCGAGCTGAACTGGCTGATCGGCGTCGCCATGCTCGTCCTCGTCATGTTCAACGGCCTGTTCGGGTACTCGCTGCCCGACGACCTGCTGTCCGGCACCGGCCTGCGCATCCTGGAGGGCGTCACCGCGGGGATCCCGCTGGTCGGCTCCTACGCGGTGATGTTCCTGTTCGGCGGAGAGTTCCCCGGGACCGACATCATCCCGCGGCTCTACATCGTCCACGTGCTGCTGGTCCCGGGCATCCTCGCGGCGCTGATCCCGCTGCACGCCATCGTGCTGACCTGGCGGCAGACCCACACCCAGTTCCCCGGCAAGGGCAGCACGAACACGACCGTCCGCGGCTACCCGTTCTTCCCGGTGTTCATCGGCAAGACCACGGCGTTCTTCCTGTGGGTCCTCGGCATCACCACGCTGCTGGCCGCGTTCGTCCAGATCAACCCGATCTGGCTGTACGGCCCGTACGACCCGGGCGCGATCAGCTCCGGCTCGCAGCCCGACTGGTACATGGGCTGGCTGGAGGGCGCCCTGCGGATCATGCCGGCCTGGGAGATCACCGCGTGGGGCCACACCGTCCCGCTGAACGTGCTCGTCCCGGCGCTGGGCGTGCCGGGGGTCCTGTTCACCGGCCTCGCCGCCTACCCGTTCCTGGAACGCTGGGTGACCGGCGACGACCGGATCCACCACCTGCTCGACCGGCCCCGCGACGTCCCCGCGCGCACCGGCATCGGCATCGGCGGCGTGGTCTTCTACGGGACGCTGTGGCTCGCGGGCGGCAACGACGTCCTCGCCGACAAGTTCCACATCCCGCTGTTCTGGACGACCTGGTTCTTCCGCTTCCTGATCATCCTCGGGCCGGTGCTCGGCTACATCATCGCCTACCGGATCTGCGTCGGCCTGCAGCGCCGCGACCTCGGGCTGGTCGCGCACGGGCTGGAGACCGGCATCATCCGGCAGTCCCCCGGCGGCGGGTACAGCGAGGTCGAGCGGCACCTGCCGGACGAGGCGATCGCCGCGATCACCGACCCGCGCCCCGCGCCCGCCGTCGACCTGGACGTCCCGCCGCCGGCCGGCGACGTCGTCAGCCCGCGGGGCCGGACCGCGGCCGGCCGCCTGCGCGCCGCGCTCAACCGCCGGTTCCGCGCCGACCTGGCCACCGTCCCGGAACGCCCGCCGCTCGACTCCGGCGGCGAACAACCCGCCGCCGGCGAGCGGGCCGGCGGCGAGCGGGCCGGCGGCGAGCGGGCCGTGGGCGGGAAGCCGTCCTCCTGAGACGCGGCGCGCGGCCGGTCAGTGCTCGAAGAGGTGCTCGATCACGGGGGCGGCGGCGGCCACGGGGTCGTCGCCCAGATCGGCCGGCAGCGCGCCGCTCAGCCACAGGTGCGCGAAGCCGTGCACGATCGACCAGGCGGCGAGGCGGCCCGTCCGGCCGCCGTCCGGGCCGTCCGGCGACGCCTGCCGGACGCCCGCGGCGAGGACGGCGCCCGCGCGGGCGCGGGCCGCGTCCAGGGCGGGGTCGCCGGCCCGGTAGAGGCCGGGGCTGAACATGACCTCGAAGTGCGCCCGGTGCTCCACGGCGAAGCGGACGTAGGCGAGGCCGACCGCGTGCAGGTCGTCGCCGGCGGCTTCGAGGGCGTCCGCGAACAGCGCGTACCCCTCGGCGGCGACGGCGGTCAGCAGGCCCGCCTTGTCGCCGAAGTGGTGGGCGGGCGCCGCGTGCGACACCCCGGCGCGCCGCGCCAGCTCGCGCAGGCTCCACCCGGCCGGCCCCGACTCGGCGATCGCCGCGACGGCCGCCCGCATGATCGTCCGCCGCAGGTCCCCGTGGTGGTAGCCGTCCCCGCCCGTCCCCGGAGTGCTCACCCCGGAATCCTACGGGCCGGGCCGCTCAGTCGTTCTCCTTGGCGAACTCGCGGAGGCGGGGCAGGTCCACGACGATGATCCTGCGCCAGCCGGTGCGGATCAGGCCCGCGCCGCGCAGGCCGTTGAGGGCGCGCGCGACGGTCTCCCGGGACGCGTCCATCCAGCTGCCGAGCTCCTCCTGGGACAGCGGCGGGCCGATCTCGATCGAGCCGTCCGGCGCCGGCGGGGCGTGCTGGGCCGACAGCTCCGCGAGCTGCGCCAGCAGCCCGGCGAGGCGCTGCGGGCCGCGGCTGGTGACGTGCGCGGTGAGCCGCCGGCCCGATTCGTCCATGCGCTCGACGAAGGTCCCGGTGACGAGCATCCACACGTCCGGGTGCCCCTCCAGGAACCCGGTGAAGCGGGCGGCGGGCACCACCAGCGCGCGGATCGGCGACAGCGCGGTGACGGTCGCGGCGCGCGGCCGCCCGCCGAGCGCCGCGCTCTCGGCGATCAGGTCGCCGGGGCCGCGGACGGCCAGCACCACGTCGTGGCCGTCCTCGGTGGACGAGGTGACCTTCGCCCAGCCGCGCTCGATGATGATCACGTGGTCGGACTCGTCGCCCTGGTAGACCAGCGGCGCCTTCACCGGGAACTGCCGGGGGCGCGCCGCGTCGCGCAGCGCGGACCGCTGCGCGGAGTCGAGCGCGGCCCAGAACCCCGGCCGCGGGGAGGACGCCGCGTACGCTGCCACCAGCCGTCTCCTTCGCCCGCCATTTCGCCCGCCATCGTGCTCGCCCACGGTTACTGCCCACGGTCATCCGAACTGTAAACCGGAGGGCGGCCCCTTGTGCACCGCGAGAACCCGGAGGTCACGTCGCATCCCGGCGCGCCGCCGGAGGCCGGCCGGGCCGAGATCGGCCTCCAGTGAAGGCGTCCGTCAGGCGCCGGGCGGCGGCTGCGACTCGATCGTCAGGGCCTCGTGGTCGAAGCTCAGATGGCCGGCGATCTTGGCGGCGTCCTCCAGCGGCTCCTCGTAGGACCAGGCGGCGTCCTCGGCGCCTTCGAGCGACCAGTACTCCGCCTCGCCCTTGTACGGGCAGACGGTGCGCTTCTGGCTCCGGGTCAGCAGTTCCCGGCGGACGTCCTCCGCCGGGATGTAGTACCGGTTCGGCAGGCCGGTCTCCGACAGCACGATCGGGTGCTCGGTCTCCGCGACGACCTCCCCGTCCCGCAGTACCCGCACGTGCCGGCGCGCGCGCCGCGCGTCGACGCGGTGGAACGGGTCGCGCAGGTGCCCGTGGACCTCCTCGTCCTCGTCGTACCAGGCGTCCATCGGCGCCCAGTAGAAGGCCATGTGGCCGCGCAGCCAGGCCGCCTCGGGCTTCGGCTCCGGGTACCCCCACACCGCGTTCTCCGCCGCGCGGTCGCCGACCCGGATCGTCCAGTACGCCGCGTCGCCCTTGAACGGGCAGTGCGTGGTGTGGTCGGTCCGCTCCAGCAGGTCGGTCCGCACGTCCTCCTCCGGGACGTACAGGGCGGGCAGCAGCCCCGTCTCGTGCAGGAACTGCCCGCGCTCGGTGTCCAGGACGATCTCCCCCGCGAACCAGGCGTGCACCCGGCGCGGGAACCGGTGCATGAACAGCCGGTGCTTCGGCCCGTCGATGGTGAAGTTGACCTGGTCACCGGGCGAGCCGGCGAGCGGTCCCGGCGGCATGGTCAAGGACATGGCGACTCCTCGCATTCGGGTCGACACAGGCGTGTCGTCACACCCCGGACGGCATCGTCTCCAGTTCACCACGGCGGGCCGCCTCCAGGTGCAGCGGCTCGAGCGCCGAGGTGGTCCGGAACCAGCACAGCGCGTCGTAGCGGTCGGCGAGCCTCGTCGGCACGTACTGGCGCCGGTCGCGGTCCGGGTCGTACACGACGCCGATCGCGCGGTGCCCGAGCGTCCGGGTGAGGAAGGGCGGCTTGTCCGGCTCGGGCGGCACGATGAACATCCCGCGGTGCAGCTCCGACTCCGCCAGCACCTCCTCCAGCGACCCGGCGGCCGGCGGCGGGACCTGCATGACCTCCATCGGACCGCCCCAGCGCGGCGCCGCGACGACCTCGCCGGGCCCGCCCGCGAACCCGATCGCCACGACCCGGTCGCGGCCCTGCCGCTCCCGCGCCAGCTGGCCGAGGTTGACCATGCCGGCGGCGGCCATGTCGGTCGCCCGCGCGTCGCCGACATGGGTGTTGTGCGCCCACACCACGGCCTTCCCGCCGCCGCGCTCGGCCCCGTGGAACTCCATGAGCCGGTCGAGGGTGTCGGCCATGTGGACGTCCCGGACGTTCCACGACTCCGGCCCGCCGCCGATCATGGCGCGGTAGTACCGCTCGGCGTTCGCCGCCACCTCGGCGTTCTGCCGGGCGTCGAACGCGTCCGCCGGATCCCGGGAGCCCGCGGGCGGCGCGACCCGGCGCAGCCTGGTGAGCAGCGCCAGGACCTCGTCGGCGCAGCCGTCCGGGACCAGCGCGGTGTTCCACCCGTAGGCCTGCGGGTCCTCGCCGTGCGGCTCGAAGCAGCGGTACGCCTCGAGCGCCGTCTCCAGGTACTCCGGACGGTGCTCCGCCAGATGGTCGACGACCGCGCGGAGCGACTCCCACAGGCTGTAGACGTCCAGGCCGTAGAAGCCGGCCCGCCCGCCGGGCGGCAGGCCCGCGTTGCGGTCGCGCAGCCACCGGCAGAACTTCACGGTCTCCTCGTTGGCCCACATCCACGTCGGCCAGCGCTCGTAGGCGTCCAGGACGTCCCGCGGGTCCGCGGGCGAGCCCGGGGCGAGGGTCACCGCGCGGCCGACCCGCCGGCAGTCCGGGTAGTCGCCCTCGACCGCGACGAACGCGAAGCCGCGCTCGGCGATCAGCCGCCGGGTCAGCGCGGCCCGCCACGCGTAGTACTCGTGCGTCCCGTGGCTGGCCTCGCCGATCAGCACGCAGCGGGCGTCCCCGATCCGGTCCAGGAGCGGGTCGAGGTCCTCCTCGTACTCCAGCGGCAGCGCCGCCCCCTGCACGTCGTCGGATTCGGGCCCCTCATGGCCCACCGCGGGGCTCACCGCGATCCCCTCCGCTCCCCCTTCGGCCCGGCGCCCCGCTCGGTGGCGCGGCGGGGGCGGTGGTCCTCGTCCAACTGCAGCATGGCGTTGGCGCGCTCGCCGGCCTCCTGGTCGCTGGCGGCGCCCTGGTCCTCCAGCTGCTTGCGGAGCCTGCGGCGCTCGGCGTCGTACTTGTGGCTTCCCGGTCGTGGCATGCCGACGTCCCCCTTCTCGTCGTCCTCCCCGCGTTCCCCCGATCCGGGGATCGATGCAGACAAATCCGGCATTTCCTGGCACGCCGTCCGGACTACGGCCGCTCGTCCCGGTGCAGGCCGGTGGCGCGGGCGCGGTAGGCGGTGGGGGTCTGGCCGTAGGCGGCGCGGAACGCCCGGCTGAAGGCGGCGGCGTCCGGGAGGCCCCAGCGGTTCGCGATCGCGCCGATCCGCTGCGTGCCGAGGAAAGGGTCGCCCAGCTCGCGGCGGCAGTGCTCCAGCCGGCGGGCGCGGACGTACCGGGCGACGGTCGTCCCGGCCGGCTGGAACACCCGGTACAGCTGCCGGACGGAGATGTGGTGCGCGGCGGCGATCGCGGCCGGGCACAGCGCCGGGTCGTGCAGCCGGTCCTCGATCCACTCCTGGATCGCGCGCAGCATCTCCGCGTGCTGCGGAGACGCGGCGGGCGGCGCGCCCAGCCACTCCCCGGCCGCGCCGGTCACCAGTTCGACGACCGCGCCGCCGAGGTGGCGGGCGTAGGGCTCGCCGGCCGCCTCGTCCGTCCCGTCCAGGTCCTGCGCGGTGCTCTCGGCGAGGGCGCCGAGGAAGGAGGAGACCACCCGGCCGGTGCGGGCGCTCGCGCCGAGCAGCGTGCCGCCGAACGCGGCCAGCCGCTCCGCCGGCAGCGGCACGGCGCCGTGCGGGATCACGACCGTGAAGATGTGGTGGGCGTCGAACCAGATGTCGACCGGTCGGGTGAGGTCGTAGAACACCACGTCCCCGACCCCGGCCTCGGCATGGCGGCCGTTCTGCCGGAGCACGCACGAGCCGGACAGGACGAGGCCGAGCTTGTAGCACTCGCGGGTGTCGCGGGCGATCTGCCGGGCGCTGCGCCGCACCGCGTGCGCGGGCGCGTGCACGTCGCCGGTCTCGACCGGGCCGAGCGTGCGGCCCGACAGCCGGGCGGGGAACCCGCCGGGCCGCCGCGGCCGGACGTGGAACGGCCCGAACGCCGAGCCGATCAGGTGCCGCCAGTAGTCGGCCTGGTCGCGGGCAGGGTGGTCCGAGGTGTCAACGAGCGTGGGCATGACGCTCCTCCGGTCGGCGGACGGGGTCTCGGACGCCACCCGCAAGGCTTCTACGCCCGGCCGGCGAGGTCAATGAGCGAGTCGGCACGACGCTCCCGGCGGGCTTCGGCACTCGCCGCCAAGGGCCCGGCAGGCAGCGCCAAGGGCCCGGCAGGCAGCGGCAAGACCGCCGGGCCCGGCGCGGCCTATACATGACGCGGACGCACTCACCCGCCGCGTCCGCACTCCCTGGGAGCCCCGCCAACCGGACGACCCCGGACGACCCCGGACGACCCCCGAGAGGAACCCCCATGCCGGACGACCACCAGCACCCCCGCGCCGAGCAGGAGCGGGACGGCATCAGCCGCAAGAACTTCATCGTGGCCGCGGGCCTCGGCGCGATCGCGCTGCCGGCGGCGGTGTCCGCCGCGGCGACGCCCGCGCAGGCGCGGACCGCGCCCGCCCGTCCCGCCTCCGCACCGCTCACCCCGACGCCCGCGTGCGACGACGGTGACGACGACCCGACCCCGCCGCAGATGGAGGGCCCCTACTTCAAGCCCGGCTCGCCGGAGCGCGCGTCCCTGGTGACGCCCGGAATGCCCGGCACCCCGCTCACCGTCACGGGCATCGTCTACTCCCTGTCGTGCCGTCCGGTGAGCCGCGCGCTCCTCGACTTCTGGCAAGCCGACTATTACGGCAATTACGACAACTATGGCTACACGCTACGCGGGCATCAATACACGGACACAATGGGACGATTCGCTCTGACGACGATCGTGCCCGGCCTCTACCCGGGCCGCACCCGGCACATCCACGTCAAGGTCCAGGCCCCCTACCGGCAGGTCCTGACGACGCAGCTCTACTTCCCGAACGAGCCCCGGAACTCCTCCGACATGCTGTTCGACCCCGAACTGCTGATGGACGTCCAGTCCGGGCCGAACGGGCGCGCGGCGACGTTCGACTTCGTCCTGCAGGTGCCATAGCCGGTCCCCGGCCCGGCCTCGAGCCGGGCCGGGCGACCGTATGTCGCGTTCGCCCGAAAGCCTGCGGGAATGCGACCGAGACGTAACGTGAAACGGCCACGAAACGCCAAAGAAAAGGATAGTCTCCCACCGATCACTCTTGGTCGAGTAATGAAATCTGGGAGCACACGCCGCATGAGCGCTGCCAACCGGGCACAGGTCATCACACGGTGGGGGGCCATCGCCTTCATGGCGGCCGCGGTCCTGACCGCCACCGCCGGCGGCTTCGCCCAATCCTATGCCGGTCTCTACCACTGGGCCCTGGAACACGGCCTGCGGGGCTGGAAGGCCGAATCGTTCCCCCTGCTGGTCGACCTGTTCATCATCGTCGGGGAGCTCGGGCTCTTCCTGCTGGCCATCGACGCCTTCGTGATAAAGCGCCGCGCCCTCATGAGCTGGCTCGACTTCTGCCTGCCGCTCACCATCGCCCTCGCCGGCTGGACGGCGAGCCTCATCTTCAACGTCGGCCACGTCGGCCACAAGACCTTCTCCTACCAGGCGACCGCCGCCGTCCCGCCGATCGTGTCGATGCTCGGCCTGTTCGTCCTGCTGCGGACCCTGCACCGCTACGTGTCGCAGAACGCGGAAGAGGAGGAGGCCCCGCCGGAGCCGCAGCCGCGCGCCATCGCCGGCCCCGTCACGCTGAACCAGATCACGCTGATGCCGTTCCGCAACACCGGGCCGTTCCCGCAGATCCAGGTCCCCGGCCACTCCGGCAAGGCGCTCGAGCCCGGGACGTCGGCGGCGCAGCCGGCGGGCGAGGCCGGCACCAAGACCGACACCGCGCCGAGGACCGCGCCCGCCCAGGCCGCCGCGCCCCCGGCACCGGCACCGGCCCCCGCACCGGCCGCCGAGCCCCCGGCGCCGGAGCCCGAGCCGCAGCCGGAGCTGGCCGTCGTCAGCGCCGCCGCCGCGGCCGGGAGCATGAACGGGCACGGCACCTACGGCGCGACGACCCGGGCGCCGGTGACCGGGCCGCCCCCCGAGAACCTGCGCAGCCTCGTCATCGACATCCTCGAACGGCGGCACGGCGACGTCGCCGGGACGCTCGCCGAGGCCAGGGCCGAGGGCCACGTCTGCGACGAGGCGGAGATCCAGCGGATCAGCGACAACCACTGGTTCCCGTACGCGGTGTACCGGCTGCTCGCCAAGCACCACGGCGACGGCGACCTGGTCGCCCAGGAGCTGACCTCGCAGGGGATCGCCTACGACCAGGCCACGCTGGACGCGCTCGTCCAGTCCTGGCGCGTCTGACCCCGATCGGTTTACGGAACGGCCGCCCGCACCGTTGCGGGCGGCCGTTCCGCGTCGTCCGCCACGGCCCCGATATCGTTCTGCGCCGTATCGGTGTGATCACGCTGCGTCCGTGCGACGCTGGGCACACCAGCGACGCCGGGAGTGCCGATGAAGACGAGGACGCATCTCGCCGCCGTGGCGGCGGCCGCCGCGCTCGGCGGAGCCGTCACCGGATACCTGGTCGCCCCGTCGCCGGGGGACGCCGCCGCCCGTCCCGCGGCCGCCCTCGCGGGCGGCACGCTGCATCTCGCGCTGAACATGCCGGCCGGCGACCGGGCCGAGGCGGCCGCGCTCGGCTACACCCTGTTCGACGTCGACCCGGACGAGGACGGCATCGCGTCGCTGCCCGCGGGCGGCCGGGCGCTGCTGTGGGTCGGCAACACCACCTGCGGCGGCTTCCAGCAGGAGAGCACGTCCGCGTTCGCCCGCACGGTGCGGCGGTTCGCGGGGAACGACCGGGTCTACGGGTGGTACCTGTCGGACGAGCCGAACCCGGACGAATGCCCCGGCATCGCCGGCAAGATCCGGCAGCGCGCCGACATCGTCCACCGGTACGCGCCCGGCCAGAAGGCGTTCGCGTCGCTGACCGACTGGCCGATGCGGCCGCTCAAGCCGTCCGAGACCCACCTCGACCTCATCGGCCTCGACCCGTACCCGTGCCGGACGGACGCGAAGACCTGCGATCTCGGCGCGATCGACACCATGGTCGGGCAGGCCGCCGATGCCGGGTTCCCCCGCCGCATGATCGTCCCGGTGCTCCA
Source organism: Spirillospora sp. NPDC047418 (assembly GCF_040643275.1). Taxonomy (NCBI): domain Bacteria; kingdom Bacillati; phylum Actinomycetota; class Actinomycetes; order Streptosporangiales; family Thermomonosporaceae; genus Spirillospora; species Spirillospora sp. NPDC047418. Next base: position 85,098 of record NZ_JBEYTW010000018.1, on the reverse strand, counting down.
GACGTTCGGGCAGTCCTGCACCGACGGGGAGCGGAACTGGCGGCTGCCGGACGAGGAGCAGCTCCGCTCCATGCTGCGGCGGTGGGACCGGCTCGTCCCGCGGCCCGCGTTCGACATCAGCTACTCGTGGGGGCGGCAGGACGCGTGGGCGTGCCCGGCCCTGTCGGACGCCGACGGCGGCGGCGGCCTCCCGGACCTCCAGGCCGTCATGAAGGCGCACAACACGCGCCGCACCGGCCCCGGGCTGCCCGCGCGCGGCCCCGGGCACGCGCCGGCGCCGGCGGTGTCCGGGGAACCGCCGGCGTCGGCGGGGCCATGCCCGGCCCCGGCCCCGGGCTAGGGTTCGCGCTGCTGCTCCTGCGCCGGGTCGGTGCGCAGGCGGGCGTGCAGCCCGCCGTCCAGGTGCAGGACGTGCCCGTTGAGCTGCGCCGCCGCCGGGGACGCCAGGTACAGCGCCGCGTCCGCGACCTCCTCCGGCGCGGTGGTGCGTCCCGCCGGGATGTCGGTGGCGGGCCGGATCTCCCCGACGACGCTGGCGGGGGCGATGCAGTTCGCGCGGATGCCGAGGCCGCCGAGCTCCACGGCGATCGCCCGGCTGAGCGCCTCGATGCCCGCCTTGGTGACGTCGTAGGCGCTCTGGTCCTCGTGGGCGCGGGAGCCGCCCGGCGACGACAGGCTGACGATCGCGCCGCCCCGGCCGGCGGCCCGCCACAGGCGGGCGGCGCGCACCGACAGCAGGTACGCCGAGCGCAGGTTGGCGGCCATGACCGCGTCCCACAGGCCGGCGCTGATGTCGATGAGCGGGGTGCGGACCTCCGTCATCGCGGCGTTGTTGACGAGGACGTCGAGGCCGCCGTCCTTGGCGAGCCTGGCGAAGACGGCGTCGGCCACCTCCTCCAGGGCCAGGTCGCCGGCCATCGTCGCGACCCGCGGGACGGCGTCGAAGACCTTGAGCCCGTCGGTGTCGACGTCCACGGCGAGCACGTCGGCGCCCGCGTCCGCGAAGCGGTGCACGAGCGCGCGGCCGATCAGCCCCGCGGCGCCGGTCACCAGCACCCGCTCCCCCGTGCAGTCGAACGTGACTGCGCTCATTTGGCCGTGCTCACGAAAGACGTGCTGACGAAAGACGTGCTCACGAACACTCGATGTGCGATCACTGGTCTCATTCGGCGGGAGCCTCCCTCACCTGGGCGACGATCTGTGTCGGGTTGACGAACATCAGCGCGATGATCAGCAGCACCGCCGACAGTGCCATGTAGATCACGGCCATCGCGTCGATGGCCTGGGCCGCGCGGATGCCCGGGGTGAACGCGGCGCTGTACAGCGCGACGATCAGGGTCTGGCTGTCGGCGTCCGCCACCAGGAACGTCAGTTCGAACATGGCGACGGTGCGGACCAGCACCAGGATTCCGGCGGCGAGGATGCCGGGCAGCAGCAGCGGCACCAGCACCCGGGTGAACACCTGGCGGGTGCGGGCGCCGCACATCCGCGCCGCCGACTCCACGTTGGTGTCGATCTGCTCGACGAACGGCGTCATCACGAGGATGACGAACGGCAGCGCCGGGACGAGGTTCGCCGCGACGACACCCGTCATCGTCCCCGCCAGGTGCACCTTGTACAGGACGGTCGCGAGCGGGATCCCGTAGGTGATCGGCGGCAGCAGCACCGGGAGCAGCAGCAGGAACATCACGGCGCGCTTGCCGGGGAAGTCGCGCCGCGCCAGCGCGTACCCGGCGGGGACGCCGATCAGCAGCGCCATCGCGACCACGATGAGGGTGATCTCCAGCGTGACCGTGAGGACCTCGCCGAGCGCGAACTCCGACCAGGCGTCGGAGTACCACGAGCCGGTGAAGCCCTGCGGCAGCCAGCCCGCGAACCACTTGGTCCCGAACGAGTTGACGATCACGGACAGGATCAGCCCGAACAGGTTCACCAGGAAGAACGCGACGCAGGCCCAGACGAGCCAGGCGCTCAGCCGGCCCCTCGGCAGGCCGCGCTTCGGCAGCCCGGCGGGGCGCGAGACGGCGGTGGTCATGATCCCTTACCTCCCGTCGCGGGCCCGCTGTAGAGGCGGCCGCGCAGCAGCAGCGTCACCGAGATGACGAGCAGTTCGAACACGCCCATCAGCACGGCGATGGTCGAGGCCATCGAGTAGTCGTACTTCTCGAACGCCGCCTGGTACGCCGCGATCGCCATCACCCGCGTCTCCCCGGCGGGTTCGCCGACGAGGTTCGCGGACGGGAACACCGAGAAGGCCAGCACGAACGCCAGCACGAACGTGGTGGCGAGGCCGGGCGCCAGCAGCGGCAGGACGATCCGCCGCATCCGCTGCCAGGGCCCGGCGCCGAGCGTGGCCGCGGCCCGCTCCAGCGTCGGGTCGATCCCCGACATGTAGGACAGCACCAGCAGGAACGCGAACGGGAACCCGGTGATGAGCAGCGAGAACAGCACGCCCCAGTAGTTGTAGATCAGCCGGACGGGCTCGTCCACGAGGTGCAGGTCGAGCAGGATCCGGTTGAACCAGCCCTTCGGGCCGAGGTAGCGCAGCAGGCCGTCGGCGACCAGGACCGTGCCGAGCGTCACCGGCAGGACCAGCAGCGCCGTCAGCACCCGCCGCCCCCGGAACCGGCCGCGCAGCTTGTAGGCGATCGGCACCGAGGCGCCGACGTTGATCAGCGCGGCCGGCAGCGCGAGCTTCAGCGTCTTCCACACGGTGCTGCGCTGGTAGGAGTCCTGGAAGAAGTCGGCGTAGTTGCCGAACGGCCCGCCGCCGTTCTTCGGCTGCAGCGACAGCCCCACCCCGTACATCATCGGGTAGAGGAACAGCAGCCCGATGATGAGCACGGCGGGCAGCAGCAGGAGCAGGACCCGGTCGACGCCGCGTTCGGCGAGCCGGTGCCGCAGTCCGCCGCGCGCGGTCGCCGGGGCCGGCGGGCGCGGGGGAGCGTCAACCGCCATCCGGCGCCCCCGTCCCGCCCGCCGCCTCGGCGGCGGCGCGCACGCTCTCGCCGAACACGAGCACGCGCTCCGGCTGGACGGTCAGCGTCACCCGCTCCCCCGGCGCGATCCGCTCGGGGGACTTGAAGTGGACGACGCGGCCGTCGTCGGTGACGCCCTCGGCGGCGACCTCCCGCCCGTGGAACTCCGACACCTCGACGCGGACGGTCACGCGGTTGTCCGCGCCCGCGTCCGCGGCGATCCGGAAGTCCTCGGGCCGGACGGCGGCGACCGCCCGGCCCCCGCCGCCGCCGACCGGGTCCTGCCCGACGCCGGTGAGGGTGAGGCCGTCCTTCTCCCCGAGCGTCACGGTGCCGTCGCCGGCCGACAGGACGGGCAGCTCCAGCAGGTTCCGGTAGCCCATGAACCCGGCGATGTAGGTGCTGGCCGGGTAGGTGTAGACCTCCTCGGGCGTCCCGATCTGCTCGACCTGCCCGGACCGCAGCACCACGACCCGGTCGGCGAGCGCGAGCGCCTCCTCCTGGTCGTGCGTGACGTACACGGTCGTCAGGCCGAGGGTCTGGTGGATGCGGCGGATCTCCGTGCGCATCTGCACCCGCAGCTTGGCGTCCAGGTTCGACAGCGGCTCGTCCATCAGGACGAGCTTCGGCCGCAGCACGATCGCGCGGGCGATCGCGACGCGCTGCTGCTGGCCACCGGACAGCTGGCCGGGCAGCTTGTCGGCGTGCTCGGTCAGCTCGACCGTGCGCAGCGCCTCGTCCACCCGGGCGGCGATCTCGCTCTTGGCGGTGCGCCGGACCGACAGCCCGAACGCGACGTTCTTGCGGACCGACAGGTGCGGGAACAGGGCGTAGTTCTGGAACACCATCCCGAACCCGCGCTTCTCCGGCGGCAGCGTGTCGATGCGCTCGTCGTCCAGCCAGATCGCGCCGTCCGACAGCGGCAGCAGCCCGGCCAGGCAGTTCAGCGCGGTCGACTTGCCGCACCCGGACGGCCCGAGCAGCGCGATGAACTCGCCGCCGCGGATCCGCAGATCGAACCCGCTGAGCGCGGTCGCCTTCCCGAACCGCCGCGTCACACCGTCCAGCCGCAGCTCCGCGAACCCGGCCCGCGTCTCCTTCTCCACCGCGGTCTCCACCGTCACGACTTCTTGACCTTCTGGCCGCCGATCTCGCGGTCCCAGCGGTCGAACGCGGTGACGAGGGCCTTGGCGTCCAGCGGCGGGGCCTTGGGGTTGTCGGCGATGAGCTTGTCGTACTCGGGGCGTCCGTACTCCTTGATGGCCTGCCGGCTCTCGGCCGGCGCCATGTCCAGGGTCACGCCCTTCACGGCGGGTCCGGGGTAGAAGTAGCCCTTGTCGTAGGTGATCGCCTGCTGCTTCGGCTGGAGCGCGTACTTCATCATGTCGAGCAGGACGGCGAGCTTCTCCCCGGAGACGCCCTTGGGGACGACCATGTAGTGCGCGTCGGTGACCCAGGTGAAGCCGTCGAGCGCCTGGATCTTGACGTCCTTCGGCACCTGGCCGAGGACGCGGGGGTTGATGTCCCAGCCGGTGGTGCTGAGGACGATGTCGCGGGTGCCCTCGCCCAGCTCCTTCATCGTCTGCGTGGTGCCGGTCGGGTAGTACTCGACGTACTTGTCGAGTTCCTTGAGGTACTGCCAGGTCTTGGACCAGCCGTTCGTCGGGTCCTTGGGGTCGGAGTCCTTGAGGATGTAGGGCAGGCCCATGAGCCACGTGCGCCCGGGGCCGGAGTTGGACGGGCGCGCGTACTCGAGCTTGTTCGGGTGGGCCTTCGCCCAGGCGAGCAGCTCTTCGGCCGTCTTCGGCGGGTTCGAGACCTTCTTCGGGTTGTACTCCAGCAGCGGCCCGGACGGGTAGTACGTCACGACGACGCCCTTGCCCTCCGCGAGGTCCTGCATCTTGGACGCGGGCTCCAGGTACTGCGACTTCAGGTCGGGCAGCTTGGCCGCGTACTTCCCGACCAGGTCCACCCAGAGGTTCTGCTCCAGGCCGGCGGACAGGCCGTCGGTGCCGGTCAGCACGAGGTCGATGTCGAGCTGGCCGGCGTCCTGCTGGGCCTTGACCTTGCCGGCCAGCTCGGGCGAGGTCGCCTTGGTGTAGGTGATCTTGCTGACGAGCTTCGGGTGCTCCTTCTTGTAGTTCTCGAAGATCTGCTGGGTCAGCTGCAGGTTCCCGGCGACGTCGATGACGTTGAGGGTCACCGGCTTGGACGGCAGCTTGACGTCCGCGGCGGACGGCTCGGCCGCGCCGCCGCCGTCCGAGCCGGGCGCGCCGCAGGCGGTCAGCAGCAGTCCGGCGGTGGTCGCGAGGGTGAGGAGGGCTGATCGAGGAGTTCGCATGGGGTGGGTCCTCCCGGCGGGACGCGCGGTCCCGCGTGGTAAGGCCGGGCTCACACGGGCCCGGTGGTGCCTCGGATGAGGAGTCGGGTCGCCAGCTCGGCGGCCGGCGGCAGAGGGGGCGCCTTGGGCACCCCCGGGTCGAGCCTCGCGTGCATGGTGGCGGCGGCCGCCCGCGACAGCGCGTTCACGGGCATCGCCACCGTGGTCAGGGGCGGATTGGTCATCGACGCCATCGGGATGTCGTCGAACCCGACGATGCCGAGGTCGCCGGGCACTTTCACACCGCGCTCGGTGAGCCGCGACAGCACACCGAGCCCGACGAGGTCGTTGTAGGCGAACGCCGCGGTGACGCCCGCCGCGACCACCTCGTCGGCGGCGCGGTACCCGCCGGTGAACCTCGGCTCGTACGGGCCGAGGTCCACCAGGTCGATGCCGCGTTCCGCGCAGGCCGCGCCGAGGAACTTGCGGCGCTGCCGGTTCGACCACGAGTTGGCGGGGCCGGACAGGTACGCGCACCTGCGGTGGCCGAGTGCGTGGACGTGCGCGACCGCCTGGTCCAGGCCGGGCTGGAAGTCCAGCAGGACCGAGGGGGCCGCCCGGCTGGTCCGGTAGGCGAGGACCACGCTGGTCTTGGCGGCGACGGCGCTCAGCCGCGTCCCCGACATTCGGGGGGCGCACAGGATGAGCCCGTCCACCCGCTCGACCATGGCCTCGGCCAGCCTGACCTCCGTCGCCGTGTCCTCGTCGGTGTCGGCCAGGAACACCGCGAACTCGGTGTCCCGGAAGTAGGCCTCGACACCCTTGATGAACGGGGCGAAGAACGGGTTGGCGATGTCGGGGACGATCAGCCCGACATTGCGGGTCCGCCCGAGGACCAGCGACTGGGCCGCGCGGTTCGGCTGGTAGCCGAGCCGCTCGGCGCAGTCGAGCACGCGCTGCCGGGTTTCGGCGTTCACGAGCTCCGGGGAGTTCAGCGCGCGCGAGACCGTCGAGGGGGACACCCCCGCCAGGCTCGCCACCGCCCGGATCGAGGCCCGGGTTCCGTCTGCGCTCATGGCGACGATTATGAAAACGTTTGCGGAACAGTGTCAACAGCGGGCGCGAAAAAGCCCCCGACCGCAACGTCCCCGTGATCTGGGGCGTCGCGGCCGGGGGTCTCCCCTCCCGGGGGTCTAGGCGGCGTCCCGTCCGGCCCGCTGCAGCGCGGGCTCGTCGCGGGCGTCGTCGTCGTGCACGTACCGGCGTCCGCGCAGCAGCGACACCAGCGCCGCGACCAGCGACATCGCGATGGCCAGGCTGAACACGATGACCAGGCCGTGGTGGAACGGCTCGGAGATCAGGTGCGGGAAGTACGAGCGCCCGGTGAGGGTCCGCACGTCGTCCGGCGCGAGACCGCCCAGCACATGGAACGGCGCGAGCAGGTTCTGGATCGGGTTGTAGCCGAGGAACGCGGCGAACAGCGTGCCGACCGGCGGCAGCTCGCCGACCTGCGTCGCCGGCCCGGCCGGGACGCCGTGCTGCGTCAGCCCCTGCGTGAGCGTCTTCGGCAGCGTGTCGGACAGGCCCGCGATCATCAGCGAGAAGAACACGCCGATCGACAGCACCATGCCGGCGTTGGCGAACGTGGCGCGCATGCCGGACGCGACGCCGCGCTTGTCCGCCGGCACCGAGTTCATGATCGCGGTGGTGTTCGGCGCGGCGAACAGCCCGGACCCGACCCCGTTCAGGAAGATCAGCAGCGCGAACGTGGTGTACCCGAAGTCGGTCGGGATCACCAGCAGCCCGCCGAACGCCAGCGCCGACAGCACCAGCCCGCCCGAGGCGAACGCGCGGGCGCCGTGCCGGTCCGACAGGTGCCCCGACAGCGGCCCGGCGACCAGGAACCCGGCGGTGAGCGGCAGCAGGTAGATGCCCGCCCACAGCGGCGTGTCCGCGTAGTCGTAGCCGTGCAGCGGCAGCCAGATGCCCTGCAGCCAGATGATCAGCATGAACTGCATGCCGCCGCGGGAGATCGCGGCGAGCAGCCCGGCCGCGTTCCCGGCCGTGAACGCCCGGATGCGGAACAGCGAGAGGTGGAACATCGGCTGCTCCACCTTCGTCTCGATCCAGCAGAACAACGCGAGCACCGCGATGCCGCCGATGATCCCGCCGAGCACCCACGGGTTCGTCCAGCCCATGTCGTGCCCGCCGTAGGGCTGGATGCCGTAGGTGATCGCGGCGAGCAGCGCGGTCAGCCCGACCGCGAACGTCGCGTTGCCCAGCCAGTCGATCTTCGCGGCGACCGCCCGTTTCGCGGTCTCGACGAGGCTGCGGTAGGCCCAGATCGTCCCGACGACGCCGATCGGCGCGGACGCGAAGAACACCAGCCGCCAGTTGATCTCGCTGAGCAGCCCGCCCGCGACGAGGCCGATGAACGTCCCGGCGATGCCCGCGACCTGGTTGACGCCCATCGCCATGCCCCGCCGGTCCGCCGGGAAGGCATCGGTGAGGATCGCGGCGGAATTCGCCATCAGCATGGCGCCGCCGATCCCCTGGAACACCCGCCAGCCGATGAGCCAGAGCGCCCCGGCGCTCTCGTGCAGCGGATCGAGCGCCAGCAGGAGCGTCCCGACCGTGAACACGGCGAATCCGGCGTTGTACATCCGGACGCGTCCGAACATGTCCCCGAGCCGGCCGAGCGTGACCACCAGCACCGCGGAGACGAGCATGTAGCCCATCAGGATCCACAGCAGGTAACTGACATTGCCCGGTTCCAGCGGATTCAGGTGGATGCCCCGGAAGATCGCCGGCAGCGAAATGATCACGATCGAGGAGTTGACCGTGGCCAGCAGCATGCCGAGCGTCGTGTTGCTCAGCGCGACCCACGGATAATGCTTGGACGGCACGCCGACCCCACCCCCCGTCAGATAGTTTCCTGCGCTAACTAAGCATAAACCCGGCGTTCGGCGCCAGCCCGAAAAAGGGTCCGTATCGGTCACCTCCGGGCCCGTACGCCCTCCCCCTGCCGGCCTGGACGCCACCGCCCGCAGCCCGGAAACCGGCGGCCGTCTAGGATCCGACCGATGAACGGCAAACACCGGCTGGCCCTCGACGACGAACGCCTGATCGCGTTCTTCCGCGAACGCCATATCTGCACCCTGGTCACCGTCCGCCCGGACGGCACCCCGCACGCCGTCCCGGTGGGCGCCACCCTGGACTCGGGCACGGTCCGCGTGATCACCTCGTCCAGTTCGGCGAAGGCCCGCCACGTCCGCCACGCGGGCGAGGATGGCCTCCCGGTCGCCGTGACGCAGGTCGACGGCCGCCGCTGGGCCACCATCGAGGGCCGGGCCGTCCTGAAAACGGACGCGGCCTCCGTGGCCGATGCCGAGCACCGCTACACGGCCCGCTACAAGCCCCCGCGCCCCAACCCGACCCGAGTGGTCATCGAAATCACCGCCACCCGAGCCCTGGGCAACCTCTGACCCCAGGCGAGCGGCTCAGTCGCCGGGCGCCCGGCGCTGAAGTGCGACAACGTCCCGCCGCCGCTGCCGGAGGTACCAGCTTCCCGCGTCGTCCGGAACGATGGCCGCCCTCGCGACGGCGACCTCGTCACCCGCCAGTTCCGCGACGACCTCCCCGCGCGGCGAGACCACCATGCTCGGGCATTGCCGATGAGGGGCGGCGACGTTGGCGGCGATCACCCACCGCTGGTTCTCGGCGGCCCGGCTGATCAGGTGGCTCCGCCAGACTCCCGGAGGCTCCCCCGGGTTGGCGGCGTGCGTGAGATAGACGAACACCTGCGCCCCCACATCGGCAAGGCACTGCCACTGCTCCGGAAACCGGATCTCCCGGCAGATCTGGACGCCGACCGTGACCGGCACATCGCCCACACGCACCTCCAGTGTGGGGAGATCGTCCCCTGCCGCCAGCAGACCGCGCTCGTTCATCGCCAGGTTGATCTTCTTGTACGTCCATCGGCGGCCGGACGGCGCGAAGTAGAGGGCGGCGTTCCACCAGGCGCCGTCCTCGTGAATCAGCGAGCCGCAGAACACATGAACGGCACGCTCACGCGCGAGTTTCGCAACGTCCTCGAGCGCACAGGCGAGAAGGCTCGGATCAAGATTCTCCAGCGGCGCAAGGTCGGCGCCATAACCGGACAAGGCCCCCTCGGGAAACACGACGACCTCACCCGGCCGAGCGTCGTCCAGGACGCGCGCAATACTCGCCAGATTCTGCTCGACATCCCAGGTGACAGCGACCTGCGCAGCGGTGACCGAAATCTCCACGGCTCGCGCACTCCCCTTCGAATATCGCGGTTCCGGGGTCACCGCACGGGCTGATCTTGGATTCGCTAAAAGCTGTCCCGTAATGATGGAGGGTGCGGCCGAGCGTGCCGCCGGTGACGCGGTAGGTCCCGTCTGGGTGTGGGTGGCCACTGCCGGCGGCTGCGGGACGGCTGGTCCCGCCCTGGCCGGACACCGCGCGGCGCCAGCATCTCCGCACTTGAAGCTCTCCGCGCCGAGGTGGCCGAACTGGCCGCCGAGCACGCGCCACGCCTCTTCGCCCTCTGCTGGACCGACGCCGAGGCCGACGATGGCGGCATCCTCGGATGGGGGCTCGAAGTCCGCGAAGGGCACGTCATCGTCTGCGGCGACTCGGGAAGTCGCATCCTCGGGCGGTGCTCGTCCGCCGACCAGGCACGCCGGTCGTTCGGTCGCTCGCGGAGTGTGGAGGTCGTCTGGCTGGACGGACGGAAGAGGGGCGCACTCCCCTCCCGCGCGGTCAAGGCCAAGTGAGTTCACCCGTCTGCCCTCGTCGCCCACCGCCGGTCCGTACAGGCCGATTGCGAGGGGGCGTTCTATGCCTCGTCAAGGAGGCGGGACGCCAGGTCGCGCAGTTCGCGGTCATCGGTGAAAGCACGCCAGCCGGTGCCGTAGTGGTGGCGCCGGTCGGACGAGAGGATCGTCCGCGCGGCCCGCCGCACGTCCGAGGCGACCGGGCGGATCTCAGCGAGATACCGCATGGCCGCCCAGCGCACCGGGAGATATCTGCCTGCCGCCAATTCATGCACATGCGTCGCCAGTACGAGTTCGGCGGCCTCGGCGTTCCCGGTGACCCGCCGGTACGCGTTCGCCGCCTCCACCCTCGTCCAGTCGGCTCTCACGTCGAGGAGCATCCGCAGGCGGTCGGCGCGGGCGGCGGCGAGCGGCCCGAGGTCAGCGACGCAGCGCAGTTGAGCGAGGGGGCTCGGATCGACCCCCTCGCCCAGCACAGCGAGCAACCCGGCGGGGTCGCCGGTGACCTTCCACAGGGCCCACGGAAGGACGGTCCTCGCCTGCCGCGCGACCCACGGGTTCTCCGAGGCGAGCGGCGCGGCCAGGACCGGTGCCGCGTCGGCTGCGGCGGGGCCGAGGGCGGCGAGCGCGCGGGCGGCCTCGACCGTCGCGTCGGTCCCGAAGGACGAGTTCCGGGACGGCGGGCGCGGCCGCCGCGCCCCACTCCGCCAGCGCCTCCGCGAGGCCGCGCGCGATGTCCGGTTCGGCGAGGCGGGCGCGGATCGCGGGCAGCAGGGCCTCGGCGTGCTCGCTCAGCGGGGCCAGCAGGGTGCGCAGCGGCGGCGGCATGGTCGTGAAGGGGCCGGACGGCCCGAACCCGTCTCCCCCGAAGCGCGGGTTGCCGGCGAGGCGGTCGAGAAGGCGCGGAAGGCAGCGGGGGTCGTTCCGGCGGGCCAGGCCTCAGGCGGCGAGGTCGGCGATCTGGCCGTCACCGTGCCGGGACAGGCGCGCGTCGTCGTCCAGGCGGGCGGCGAGCAGGTCGGTGTCTCCCTCGTCGAGGGCGGCGAGCAGGTGGGTCGCGTGGGCGCGGACCGCAGGCGACTCATCGGTGGAGCACTGGACGAGGCCGGGCAGGAGCCGCATGACCGGTGAACGCGCCGCGCTCAGGACGTCCGCGGCGATTTTCACGGCTCCGATCCGCCGATCGCCGTCACCGTCGCCGAGGAACGCGGCGGCCAGTTCCGTGCAGGCGGCGGTGTCGTCCTGCAGGCGGTGGCCGAGCCAGCCGAGCAGGCGAGCGGCCCGGCCGCCGTAGAACTCCCGCAGGTCCGCGGGCATGTCCTCGACCCATGGCGTGTCCCGCCAAACGCTGATGTCACCGCGCACGGCCGCCACGAGCGCCCCGAGGTCGGGGCGCTGCGCGCGGACGGCCTTCGCGAGCGCCATCTCGGCGGCCATCCCGATCTGGGCGTCACCGTGGCGGCGGAGGTCGCGCAGCCAGAGAAGCGCCTCGGGCAGGACCCCGGCGGTGCAGCCTCCGGCGAGTTCACCGGTCGCGATGATGAGCCCGAGCCGCACCGCGCCGTCGTCCTCGACGTCCCATCGCGCCCGCAGCGCGGGGACGACGGTGTCGGCGTCGGCGCGTGCGTCGGACAGCGTGCTCGTCAGCTCCCGCCGCACCGAAACGTCCGGATCGTCCAGCAGTGCCAGGACGCGGGGCAGGGCCGCGGCCCAGGCGTCCGGCCAGCCGTCGTCCACCCAGGACGGGGACACGATGTTCGCCTCGTCGACGAGGCGGCCGATCAGCTCCAGCAGGCCGGGCCGCACCGGCACGGCGGGGTCGCCCGCCAGCGCGACCAGGTAGGGAAGTGCGGCGCGGGCGGCGGAGAAGACGATCCCGCCCTGGTGGTAGATCTTGCCGTCGAGGTCGTCGAGCGCGCCGGCCGGGTCGGGGCCCTCGACGATGCCGCGCAGCAGATCGGGCACGTCGCCGGCCTGGCCGTAGGCGTGCCGGAGTGCCGTCCAGTCGATCTCGTCCAGGCCATCGAGCAGCGTCACAGTTCGGAGATCATTCCATCTCTCCGGTGTAGGCGGCGATGGTGCGGTCCGCGGAGGCGCGGGCGGTGGCCTCGTCGGCGCCGGAGGCGACGTGGGCGGCGAACCACGCCTCGCCGCTCTGCCTGCTGAACTCCTTGCCCTCGCCGGTCGTGGACCAGTCGGGGCCGACCTCGTCCGGGGCGCTCTCGCCGGTCGCGAGGTGCAGGGCGAGGCCGAGCAGGCCCATGTCCCAGCCGATGCCGACGGCGCCGGGGCCGAACTGGTCCCACATGGCGTCGTCGACGTGGGCGATGTGCTCCAGTTCGAAGCGCGCCCGGCCGTCCGGCTCGGGGGTCAGCCGGACCTCGATCCAGGACGTCTGCCCGCCGTACTCCCAGGTCGCGGAGTAGCTCTTGGGCGGGTCGCAGGTCTCGATCGTCCCGCCGGCGTTGCCCTCGAGCTGGTAGCGGCCGCCGAGCCGGAGGTCGCCGGAGACCGGCAGGAACCAGCGCGGGATCCGCTCGGGGTTGGTGACGGCGTCCCACAGGTCCTCGACGCCGGTGTCGTAGACCTGGCTGATCGTCGACGTCCGCGCGGTGCCTGCCTCCAGCACCCGCTCGCCGACCTTGCGGCGTACCGCGTTGATCTGCCCCGTGGCTTCGATCATGTCTCGCTCCCTGGGTCGTGGCGGCGTGCGCGCCTGCCCCGGGCGATCTCGGTCGCCAGGGCGTCGAGATGCGGCGTCCAGAACCGGCGGAAGCGGTCGAGCCAGGCGTCGACCTCCTGCAGGGGCGCGGCGTCGACGGCGTAGAGCCGCCGGGTCCCCTCCGCCCGCACCACCGCGAACCCGCTGTCGCGGAGCACCTTCAGATGCTGCGACACCGCGGGCTGCGAGATCCCGAACTCCTCCCGGACGACCGCCGTCACCTCGCCGGACGACCGCTCGCCGTCGGCGAGCAGCTCCAGGATCCGGCGCCGCACCGGGTCGCCGAGGACATCGAACGCGTGCACGGACCCCAAGATACAGGCTCGGCTTATATAAGCCAAGCCTTAGGAGGCGTTCAGCGTCCGGCGAGGAGCTGCTCGAAGGGGACGGGGTCGTCGTACGGGTCGTCCTTCACCGGGGCGGGACGGGCCTCCATGAGCGCGGCGAGTTCGGCGCCGGCGCGGGCGATGCGGTCGGGGAGGGCGCTCTCGCCGCTCCCCCAGTCCTCGGACGCGGCGTAGACGGCGGTCGGGGCGACCGTCGTGCGCAGGTACGCGAACAGCGGCCGCATCGCGTAGTCGATCGCCAGCGAGTGGCGGGCGGTGCCGCCGGTCGCGCCCAGCAGGACGGGCTTGCCGTCGAGCGAGTCCCGGTCGAGGACGTCGAAGAACGTCTTGAACAGGCCGGTGTAGGACGCGTTGAAGACGGGCGTCACGGCGATGAGGCCGTCGGCGTTCGTCACGGTCTCGACGGCGGCGCGGAACGGCCCGGACGGGAAGCCGGTCAGCGTCGCGTCGACCATGGCGTGCGCGTGGTCGCGCAGCTCGATCGTCTCGACGGCGGCGTCCGCCCCAAGGGCCTCGGACGCGGCCGCGGCGAGCCGGTCGGCGAGCAGCCGGGTGGACGACGGCTGCCCGAGACCGGCCGAGACGACGGCGAGAGTGTTCATCGGACCTCCTCGACGAGGCCGGACGCGTGGGTCGGGGCGGTGGCGGGGACGTGCGCGGGGCGCAGCGCCTCGAACTCCTTGCGCAGCACCGGGACGACCTCCTCGCCGAGCATGTCGATCTGCTCCAGGACGGTCTTCAGCGGCAGCCCCGCGTGGTCCATCAGGAACAGCTGCCGCTGGTAGTCGCCGAAGTGGTCGCGGAACGAGAGGGTCTTCTCGATGACCTGCTGCGGGCTGCCGACCGTGAGCGGCGTCTCGGCGGTGAACTCCTCCAGCGACGGGCCGTGCCCGTAGACGGGGGCGCTGTCGAAGTACGGGCGGAACTCTCGGACGGCGTCCTGGGAGTTCTTCCGCACGAACACCTGCCCGCCGAGCCCGACGATCGCCTGGTCGGCGGAGCCGTGCCCGTAGTGCTCGAAGCGCTGCCGGTACAGGGCGATGAGGCGCTGGAAGTGCTCCTTGGGCCAGAAGATGTGGTTGGCGAAGAACCCGTCGCCGTAGTAGGCGGCCTGCTCGGCGATCTCCGGGCTGCGGATCGAGCCGTGCCACACGAACGGCGGGACGCCGTCCAGCGGGCGCGGCGTCGAGGTGAACGACTGCAGCGGGGTGCGGTACTTGCCCTCCCAGTCGACGGCGTCCTCGCGCCAGAGCCGGTGCAGGAGGTGGTAGTTCTCGATGGCGAGCGGGATGCCGTCGCGGATGTCCTTGCCGAACCACGGGTAGACGGGGCCGGTGTTGCCGCGCCCCATCATCAGGTCCACCCGGCCGTCGGCCAGGTGCTGCAGCATCGCGAAGTCCTCGGCGATCTTCACCGGGTCGTTGGTGGTGATCAGCGTGGTCGCGGTGGACAGGATGAGCCGCTCGGTCCGGGCCGCGATGTAGCCGAGCATCGTCGTCGGCGAGGACGGCACGAACGGCGGGTTGTGGTGCTCGCCGGTCGCGAAGACGTCCAGCCCGGCCTCCTCGGCCCTGAGCGCGATCGCCACCATCGCCTTGATCCGCTCGGCCTCGGTGGGGACGCGGCCGGTGGTGGGGTCGGGGGTGACGTCGCCGACCGAGAAGATCCCGAACTGCATGGCGGCCTCCGAAATAGTAGAACGTTCAATCATTCTACCGGAACCACGCGGCGCGAGATCGTATTCCGGACGCGTCAGGCGGCGTCCCCGACGGCCCGTTCGAGCGCGTCGACCAGCCAGGTGTTGAGCGTCCCGGCGGGCGCGGGCTCCCCGGTGACCTCCCCGGACAGCGTCCAGTAGCGGCGCAGGCGCGGGTCCTGCTCCATGGCGACGGCGGGCAGCAGGGCGCGCCGGAAGCGCGGGGTGTCGCGTTCGCCCCGGCCCTCCGCGTGCGCCGCGACGAAGCGGTCCAGGGCGGGCCCGGGGCCCGGCTCGCGGCCCGCGATCACCAGCGGCGCGGCCAGCGCCCCGGCCTCGCCGAGCCCGGCGATCAGCGCCGGCTCGTCCCGCACCCGCTCGGCGTTCACCCGGCCGAGGGCGCGCAGCTCGCGCAGGAGCGGCCGGTCGCCCGCCACCGCGACCATCCCGGCGTAGGCGACGACCTGCTCCGGCGCCGGATCGGCCGGCGGTTCGGGGACGCTCAGCTCCAGGAACGCCCGCATCGCCGCGTCCGGCAGCGGGACGAGGACGCGGCGGCGCCAGAACTCCAGCAGGACGTCCCGCGCGGCCGGGCCGTCCTGCACGGCGGCGAGCAGGTCGAGGCGGGCGGCGCGGTCGGCCGGTCCGGCGTCCTCGACCGCGCGCAGCGAGGCGCGGCGCCAGGTGAGGGCGGCCAGCTCGGCGTCGGCGGCGCGGCGTTCGGCGGCGACGGCCTCCGCCAGCGAGCGCTCCCCGGTGAGGACGGCCGCGGCGGCGGGCAGGCCGAGCCCGAGGGCGCGCAGCCGCCGGACGAGGCGGAGCCGGTCCACCGCCGAGCGGTCGAACCGCCGGTGGCCGCCCGCGCTGCGTCCCGGCTCGAGGACGCCCTCGTCGCAGTAGAAGCGGATCGTGCGCACCGGCACGCCGGTCAGCGCGGCCAGGTCGCCGATCCCGAGCGGGGCGCCGCCGGGGGGAGTGTCGTCCGTCACACCTGGTTGAACCTCCAGCCGACTGGAAGTCCTACCTTACGGGCACGACAGCGGATCCACAGGAGGGAGACGACCGTGCTGGACGCCGGACGGATGAAGGAGGGCCTGCGCGAGCACGCCCGCGGGCTCGCCGGGGCGGCCTCGGGAGCCGACCCGGCGGCGCGGGTCCCGGCCTGCCCGGACTGGACGCTGCGGGACCTGGTCGGACACGTCGGCCAGGCGTACCGGTGGGCGACCCATCTGGTGCGGACCGGCGGCACCGACGTGCTGAACGAGCTGCCCCGCACGCCGCCGGACTCCCCCGCCGACTGGCCCGGCTGGCTCGGCACCGGCGCGGAGGAGCTGATCGAAGCGTTCGACGCGGAACCGGACGGGTCGGTCGAGCACCCTCTTCTCGGGACGTGGCCGACCGTCATGTGGGTGCGCCGGATGGCGAACGAGAGCGTCGTCCACCACGCCGACGCGGCGCTCACCGCAGGGACGCCGTTCACGGTGGCGCCCGACCTCGCCGAGGACGCGATCACCGAGTTCCTCGGGCTGCTCACGGCCGTGACGGCGGCGGAGCACAAGCCCGAGCTGGCCGAACTGCGCGGGAACGGCGAGACGCTGTGCCTGCGTCCGGCCGAGCCGTCCCTGCCGGGCTGGCTGATCACCCGCACGCCCGAGGGGCCGGTCTGGGAGCACGGCGCCCGGGACGCGGACATGACCGCCGGCGGGCCCGTCCGGGACCTGCTGCTGGTGTTCGCCAGGCGCCTCGCCCCCGCCGGCGCCCGCGAGTTGACGGTGACGGGCGACGCGTCCCTGCTGGATCACTGGCTCGCCCGCACGGCGGTCTAGCCGGTACGCGGCCGCGCCCGGTCAGGCGGGGGCGTCGGCGGGGGCGAGGACGGCCTGGATCTCCAGCCCGATGGTGATCTCGTCGCCGAGCATGACCCGGTCGCCCTGCAGCGGGACGTTGAACTCGATGCCGAAGTCGCGGCGGCTGATCGCGGCGGTCGCGGTGAAGCCGGCCCGGGTCCCGCCCCACGGGTCCGGGCCGACGCCGTGGAACTCGGTGAGCAACCGGACCGGACGGGTCACGTCCTTGATCGTCAGGTCGCCGGCGAGGTGGTAGCGGGGGGTGCGGGCCCGGCGGCCGACGGTGGCGGGCTCGACGCCGGCGCCGGTGAAGACCATGACCGGATGCCGCTGCACGTCCAGGAAGTCGGCGGAGCGGACGTGCTCGTCCCGCTCGGCGCTGCGGGTGTCGATCGAGCCCATCCTGATCTCCGCCCGCGCGGTGGAGTCGAGCGGGTCCGCGCCGATCACGACCTCGCCGCCGAAGTCCGGGAACGACCCGCGCACCGTGGTCATCAGGTGCCGGATCGTGAACGTGATCTCGGAGTGGACCGGGTCGATGGTCCAGCGGCCGGCTCCGAGGTCGGACACCTCGACACCCATGACAATCCCCCCAAATAAGTGACAACCAGGAAAAACTACCCGAAATCCCAACTGGTCTGAGGGGCCACTGTGGGGGAATGCTCGGGGGCATGATCGGTGAACACGTCCTCGCCGGATACGTCCCGGACGCCGGCGGCCGGGAGGCGCTCGACCTCGCGCGCGCCATCGTCGCGCTGACCGGCGGCCGGCTGAGCGTGGCGACCGTCCACCCGCCGGACCTGCCGGCCGCCGCCGGCGAGGCCCGGACCGCGCTGGACCAGCTCGCCGACCTCCTGGACGAGCAGCCCGCCGACCTGCTCGCCCAGGAGGGGCGCAGCGTCGGGCGCGGGCTCACCGTGCTCGCCAGCCGGATCGGCGCCGACCTGATCGTCGTCGGCTCCCCCGAGGGCGGCGCGCGGGGCCGTATCGGCGTCGGCGCGGCCGCCGACCACCTGCTGCACTCGGCGACCGAGGCCGTGATGCTCACCCCGTCCGGGTACGGCCCGCCGGACGAGCTCGGCCGGATCACCGTCATGTACGTCCGGCGGCCCCAGTGCGACGAGGCCGTCATCCGCGCCGCGCAGGCCGCCGAGCGCCTGGAGGTCCCGCTGCGGCTGGTCACGCTGGCGGTCGGGGACGTGGCCGCCGACCCGCTCCGCGACGACCTCGCGCTCGCCATCCGGCTCGCCCTGGACTCCGCCGACCTGCTCCCCGAGGAGGTGTCCGCGGAACTCGCCGAGGGCGACGACGTCGCCGACGCCCTGGACGACGTGGACTGGCCCGAGGGCGAACTCCTCGTCTGCGCGTCCAGCGAGGACGCCGCCGCCCACCGCGTCTTCCTGGGCGAGGTCGCCCTCAAGGTGCTGCGGGCGGCGCCGTGCCCGGTCACCGTCCTCCCGCGTGGCTACTACTGAGTAGTCCGTTTTGACCGTTTACCCGGAACGGCTTGCCGCCCACCGTTTACCTGGACTACATTCCGTCGAGATCGGAACGTGACCATTGGAACGGAGCACGTTCGTCCCCCGGTCCGGCGCACCCTGCCCGGACGAGCGAGGCGCAGGGAGCGAGATGGACCCGATCGGCGGCAAGCTGCTCGACATCGCCAAGACCGAACTCGGCTACACCGAGAAGGGCGACGGCTACACCAAGTTCGGCGAGTGGTACCGCAAGAACGTCGACGGCGACCACGACGCGTACTTCTCCACCGCGCCCTGGTGCGACATGTTCCTCGCCTGGGCCGCCGACAAGGCCGACGTCACCGACCAGGCCGGGCAGTTCGCCTCCACCGTCGAGCACGCCAAGTGGTTCAAGAAGCACGACGCCTGGGGCCACGACCCCGAACCCGGAGCCATCGTCTTCTACGACTGGAACGGCTCCGGCGACATGGACCAGATCGACCACGTCGGCATCGTCGAGAAGGTCGACGGGCACACCCTCCACACCATCGAGGGCAACGCCGAGGGCTACAAGCTCATGCGCAAGACCCGCGACACCGGCACCGTCGTCGGCTACGGCTACCCGTCCAAGGTCAAGGCCGTGGCCAAGTACGCCCCCAAGCACGCCGCCCCCGCCACCACCGTCGACAAGGTCGGCGGCCCCGTCACGTCCACGCACACCCACGAGGCCGAGCACAACGGCGCCGCCGAGCAGCTGCCCGCGCAGGACGTCGTCCTCGGCGGCATCCTCGCCTTCATCCTCTGCGGCACCGTCGCCCTCGCCGCCGGCCGCGCCGCCGCCGCGAAGGCCCCCACCTCGCCGCCCATCCGCGTCCGCAAGCGCGGCAAGCACCACCGCCCGTCCACCCCCGCCGCCCTCCCCGCCGGCGTCACCCCCGCCGACCTCGACGCGGCCGACGCCGGCACCACCCTCATGCCCGCCATCTCCCTCGCCGCCGCCCACGCCGCCGAGGACCGCGAGTTCTGGGGCCGCATCGCCCACCTCGAAGAGGACAGGGAACTCGACTTCTGGAACACCCTCCACGCCGAGCTCACCGACTCCGAGCCCGCGCAGTACGCGAGCACTCCAGGATTCCGCTAGAGTTGTCCGTGCGAGCCCAGGGGGGCGACCCCCGGGCACGACACGCGGACGTGGCTCAGTTGGTAGAGCATCACCTTGCCAAGGTGAGGGTCGCGGGTTCGAATCCCGTCGTCCGCTCTGAGAGGCCCCATCAGGTCTCGCTCTGGTGGAGTGGCCGAGAGGCGAGGCAACGGCCTGCAAAGCCGTGTACACGGGTTCAAATCCCGTCTCCACCTCGCAGCACACGCACGGGCGATTAGCTCAGTGGGAGAGCGCTACCTTGACACGGTAGAGGCCACTGGTTCAATCCCAGTATCGCCCACGAGTCGGGCTCTGGTGCTCGCCGTCCTTCGGGCGGCTTCGCCGGGGCCCGCAGTGTTTTCCCGGGGGGCGACCCCCGGACCCCCGCTGTGGGGGCTCCGCCCCCACGCCCCCTTCCGGCCGAGCGTGGGGCATCTCTGGCTTCGCGGTGTTCCTCGGGTCGCGGGCAAGTCGCACTTCCGTGGTCTGGACATCGGGGCGCGAGCGCGATGCACTCGATGCGACGGGCGAGTCGGCGCTGAGCGGAATACTCATGAGCGAGCTCGGTGGGCTGGGCGGGATGCTTCCGGCAACCGCATGGGAACGGCTGCTCGACCACGGCGCGGCACGGCGCTTCCGCCGCGGCGAAGCACTGATCAGGCAGGACGCTCCCGGAGGCTTCGTCCTGCTGCTGCGGCGCGGGCAGGTCAAGGTGGAACGCACCGAACTCGGGGACAGGACGATGCTCCTCGCGTTGCGGGGGCCCGGCGAAGTGCTCGGCGAGGTGACCGCCTTCGACAAGGGGCCGCGCTCCGCCACGGTCACCGCGCTGCAACCGTGCGACACCACATTGCTGACGAACGGCACGTTCCTCCGCCTGTGCGATGATCTCGACATCACCGAGGTCGTGATCCGCCATCTGCTGGCCCGGATGCGCGACGGCGAGGCACGGCAGGCGGCGCTGGCGCATCTGCGGGCCGAGCGGCGCCTGGCGCGCGCCCTGCTGTGGCTGCTGCCCGGCACGAACGGCGCCGGCGGGCCGGCCGTCCTGCCGCTGACGCAGGAGGAGATCGCGGCCGCGGCGGGGCTGTCCCGGGCGGCGGTGGCCGCCGAGCTGGGCAGGCTCCGCGATCAGAAGGTGGTGGCGACGGCGCCGGGGCGGGTCGAGATCCTCGAACCGCACCGCCTCAGATCGATCGCCGACGGCCACCGGTGACCCTTGGGTGTGTGCCACATCACACCGATGCCGTCCATTTCTATACGGCGGCGCGGCCGCCCCGTCCTCACAATCCGGACATGCCACATTCGGTTCACAACGGGGCGGGCCTGCCGCCGTACTGCGCCGTCCTCGGAACGGACGCGAGGTTCTTCACCCAGGTACCGAGCAGGTTGCAGCCTGAACTCAGTGCCCGCATCCCGGAGGTCCTCCGGGAGTCCTTCCGCCGCGCGGGGTTGGCGCGCGCGTGGAACGCCATCCGGCTGCACCAGGACACCGGGGACGGTCACGTGGTCGTCCTCGACAGCGCTCACCTGCCCCGGCTGGTCCATCCGCTCGTCGACAAGGTGCAGGAAGTACTGGAGGAGCAGGACGAGGTCCTGCGGGCGGTCAGCCGGGATCTGCGGCTGCGGCTGCGGCTGAGCCTGAACGTCGGCCCGCTGCCCGCCGACGGGCGAGGGGCGCGCGCGGACGGCAAGGGAAGGACGATGAACGACGCGCATCGCCTTCTCGATTCCGGCCCCGTGCGCGACGCGCTCTCCGAAGCCGACCCGGACGTCACCCTGGTCGCGGCGCTTTTCTCGGAACGCGTATACCGCGATGTCGTCGAGGACGGCCACACCGCGCTAGCGCCCTCCAGGCTCCGCCGAGTAACGGCGACGGCCAAGACGTTCTCCGAGGATGCGTGGCTCTACGTCCCGAAGCCGTCATGGTCCTCCGCGGACGGCCCAAGCCCCGGACGGTCCAAGCCCTCCGGGGCAACGCCTCCTCCGCCTGCGGGCGGCACGGTGATCCGGGAGAACAGCGGCAACATCGCTCTCGGCAACGAGGTCGGCGGGAACCTGGAGCAGCGGTCTTCATGATCGATTCGCCGGGCGGCGCACCTGACCAGCTCCGGGTGTGGCGCAACCGCGGCAACATCGCGAGCGGTGCGAACGCCGACCGTGACCTCGTCCAGATCGCCATCGGTGAGCTCAGCATGGAACTCGCCCCGGTACCGCTCCCGCTCGATGCCAGAGCGGTCACCGGCTGGACCGCCGCTCAGCTCGGCGTGCACCCGGCGATCGGCCACGGCGGCATCAGGGGGCACCGGCCGCCGGACTTCATCCCCCGCCCCCATGACCGGGAACTCCGCCGGGTGCTGGAATCCCGCCACGAGACACCGTGCCTCGTCGTGCTCGTCGGAGCCTCCTGCACCGGCAAGTCGCGTTCCGCGGTCGAGGCCGTCCAGCGCTGCCTGCCCGACCGGCGGCTGGCGCCGTTCACCGTCGACCAGGTGGGCGCGCTGAGGACCGAGGGCATCGTGGGGCGCGGAACGGTCGTCTGGCTGCGCGAACTCGCCGCGTGCCTGTACGACCCGCGCGCCTGCGCGGTGCTGCTGGACGTGCTCGCGGCGGACGTCGAGGACGTCGTCCTCATCGGCGAAATCTCCGCGGAGACGTCCACGCTGATCGATACCGGACGGGAGGACGGCGCCGACGACCTCCTCGCACGGGCCCGGTGCCTGCTGGGCCAGGCCACGCGCATCGAGGTTCCGGAGGCGTTCACCGACGACGAGTTCAGGAGGGCGAAGGACGCCGGACGGGTCGACCCGCGGCTGAAGACCGCGACCGAGACCGCCGAGCCCGGTCACCAGGTCACCCAGGTGCTGGCAGGCGGGATTCCGCTCGCCCGCCGGATCAGCGACGCCGATCCCGTGGCACGGGCGGTGATCTGCGCCGCGATGGACGCCCGCCGGCTGGGCTTCACCGGCGACGTGTCCGCGGAGTTCCTGAAGGCCGCCGCCGCCGGCTACCTCCCGGCGCATGTGCGGCACGGCGGGGGCGGGAGGCCGGCGCGGCACGGGCAACTGCGGAAGGTCATCAAACTGTGGCGGCGGAGTTCCGCGGGCGGCCTGTCGCCGCTGCGGAAGACCGGGCACTCCTACGCCCTGCACGACTACGCGGCGGACCTGGGCGGCCGGACGCGGCGGGCCGAGCGTCCACCGCTGGAACTCTGGAAGGCGCTCGACGCCGAGGTCGCCGACGGCCGCGCCCGGACGCGGCTGGCGCGCGAAGCGGAGCGGCGCGGCCTGTTCGGCGTCGCCTGGACGTTCGGCCTCGCCGGCTCCGGGGCGGACGACCCCGCCGCGATCGCCGTCATCGCCCGGCAGTTCGAGCGCTCCGGACGGGGCGGCGCGGCGGAGGGGCTGTGGCGGCGCGCGTCCGAGCGGGGCGACGCGTACGCGCAGACCCGCCTCGCCGAACGGCTCGAGGAGCGGGGCGAGGCTCCCGCGGCGGAGCGACTGTGGCGGCGGGCCGCGGAGTCGGGGAGCGGCTACGCCGTCTTCCACTACGCCCACCGGCTGCGCGGCCGAGGCGGGAGGGGCCGCGAGGAGGCGTGGGCACTGGTCGAGAAGCAGGCCGAGAACGGCGACCCCCATGTCGTCCAGGTGCTGGTCGACTGGCTGCGCGAGGACCGGCGGGAGAAGGAGATCCCCGGTCTCCTGCGCAGGCTGCGGACCAGCGGGCGCGTCCAGGCCGCGCACTGGCTGGACCAGTTCGCCGCGCTGCCCGATCTCGCCGGGGCGGCCGAGGAGCTCGACGAGATCGAGAGGCGGCTGAGGCCCTCCGCCGCCGCGGGCTACCTGCCGGCGATGTGCCGGCTGGCCGACGTGCTCGAAGAGCAGGGACGCGCCGCCGCGGCGGAGGAGCTGTGGCGCCGGGCGGCCCACCTGAGGTCGCGTGTCGCGCTCCGGGCGCTCGCGCGGCGCGCCGGCGGGAAGGAGGCGTACGCGCTGCTGCAGACGGCGGCCTCCGACGGCGACACCTACGCGATGTCCCAGCTTGCGTTCCGGTGCGAGCGCAGCGGCGACACCGACGAGGCCGAGGACTGGTGGCGGCAGGCGTCCGGGCACGGCGACTACACGGCCACGTGCGAGCTCGTCCGCCTGCTGACCGCGGGCGGGCGGCTGCCGGAGGTCGAGCGGTGCTGGCGGGCCGCGCTGGAGAACCGCCAGAGCGAAGCACTCCCCCGGCTCGCCGCCGTGCTCGACCCCGAGGAGGCGGGACGGCTCGCCGGCTACGGCATCGAGCCGGGAGGCGCGACGGCCGAGCCGTGGGACCTCGGTGCCGGCCTGCGGCCGGCCTCACCCACGTTCCGGCCGGCCGGCCGTGGCTGAACGGGTCGGCGAATCCCCCACCGCATCACGACATCAGGCGAGGTCGACGAAATGGAACCAGGTTCTCTTGCCAGCGCGGCCGTCCTGATCACGGTCTGGTCGCTCGACGGTGCCGGGCGCATCGGCGCCCCCGCCGATGCCGGCGCGGCCCTGCACGGCCTGCATGCGATACGCGAGTTCACCGGGACGATGGCGGCCGCGGACCCGGCCGCCGCCCGTGCCCTGGAGGCGCTGGCAGGCGCCCCGGACAGCGACGAGGCCCAGGCCGACCTGCGGGAGCGGCTCGTGGTGCTGCTGCGGGAGGAGCCGTCCTTCCAGATCAGGCTGGCCGACCGGATCCTCTCGGTCGCCGAGCGGGTCGACGACGGCGGTGCCGTCCGCTTCGTGGTCCCGCATCCCGCCGACCCGCGGCGGGCGCTGTGCGTCATCGCGCCCGCGCCCGCCGACCGCGTCCTGGCCCAGCTCACTCCGCCGCCGCCCCGGCTCGTCGGGCGGCACGCCGAGGCGGAGCGGGCGCTGAGCCTGCTGCGCCCCGCCGGCGACCGGCCGGTCGCCGTCACCCTGACCGGCCACGACGGCGTCGGCCGGACCGCGCTGGCCCGCCTGCTGGCCGACCGGCTGCACGATCGCGGGACGACGGGCCTGCAACTCGAGGTCCGCTTCCCCGCGTCCGGGGAGAAACCGGTCACTCCGGACGTCAACGGCACGGATCCACTGCTCACCGTGCTCCGGGAACTGCTCACCGGACTCGGTGTGCCCGCGCGTTCACTGCCCGGCGACCTCGCCGGATGCGCCGCGCTGCTCGAGTCCGAACTCGCGGGCAGGCGGCCGCTGCTGCTGCTGGAACGCGCCCCCGGCACGGCGGAGCTCACCGCCCGCCTGCCGCCGGGATGCCTGGTCATCGTGACGAGCGAACCGGCCGTGCGCGACCTCGACAACGAGATCCCCGTTCCGCCGCTGAGCCGGGGCAAGTCGGCGGCCCTGCTCTTCGCCCGGCCGCCCGCGTCGCAGACCGAACTGCTCGCGGTGCGCCAGATCGCGGCGGTCTGCAGCGGGATTCCGCTGGCGCTGTCCATCCTCGGACGCCATCTCGCGGATCTGCCCGGCGCCGAGATAGCGGATCTGCGCAACCGGTTCGCGCGCGCCTTCACCCGCCGTCCGGAGACCGGCTCGAAACGCGTGGTCTTCGCGGCCCTGGAACTGTGCCGCCCGGCGCGCGAGACGCCGCAGCACCGGATCCTCACGGCGGCCGCGCTGCTCCAGGCACCCCGCCTGGACCTGCGGCTGCTCTCGGCCGCGTGCGCCGTGCCGGCCGATTCCCTCCGGCCGGCGATCCACGACCTCGTCCGCCGCGGGCTCGTCGAGCCGTACGGGCGCGGCGGCGACCGCTGGCGGCTCCACCCGCTGGTCGCCGCGTACTTCCGGGATCCGGTCACCCTGTCCGCGGCGGAACGCGCCGCGATCGTCGAGCGGGCGCTGCTCGTGTACCTCGCACGGATCCGTGCGCTGCGCGATCTGCTCGACACGGCCGCCGCGCGCCGGGACCCCACGATCGCGGCCTGGGCCGAGGCGCAGCTCGCGGACGACCTCCCGGGGATGCTCCGCCTTCTCACGATGTGGGCCCCGTCGCTCTCGCGCTCGGGGCGCGCCCTCGTACGCGGCCTGATCTCCCGGCTCGGCCGGCCTCACGACGCGGCCGCCTGGACGGAACCCGCCGGCGAGGCCGGCGAACCGGCGCTGCCGGACAAGGGCGAGGCCCGCCGGATTCCGCGCGACACGCCCTCCGACCGGCCCGAGAAGACCACCGGCGAACTGCCCGGCGAGGTCACCGGGGATTCGCCTCCGGCGGAGCACGGCGAAGACGCGGCGGAGATCCCGGAGGCCGCACCGCCCCCGCCGGTGCCGGACTCGCACGGGCCGGACGCACGCAAGCCGAACGCACCGTTCCCGGACCCCGCAGAACCACCAGCAGAGCCGCCTGCAGAGCCCGGCGAGCCGGCCGCAGAACCAGGTGAGCCGTCCGCGGAGGCACCAGGCAAGACAGCCGCAGAGCCAGGCGAACCACCCGCCGAGCCCGGCGAACCGCCCGTGGAACCAGGTGAGCCGTCCGCGGAGGCACCAGGCAAGGCAGCCGTAGAGCCAGGTGAGGCGTCGGCAGAGTCAGGCGAGGCGTCGGCGGAGCCGCCCGGTGACGGCGGTGGCGCAGGGTGGCCCGGGGAACCGCCGGGGGAAGGCGGCATGAGGCGGTCCGGGGGCGGGGCGGCGGGGCGAGAGGCACCGCGGAGCCCGGTGCACGCGGCGATCGCGCGCGTGCGGAGCGGCGACGACGCCCCGGGCCCCGGCGGTCCCACCCTCTTCGGGACGGCCGGGGCGGAGGCGGGACGTTGATCTGCTCGCCGGGGCAGCGGCAGGCGCTGCGGCAGTTGCAACTGATCGTCGAGGAGAGCGGCGGCGCGGTCGCCGTGACCGGTCCGCCCGAGCTCGATCCCGACGGCGGCTGGCT
The DNA here is from genome assembly GCF_040643275.1 of Spirillospora sp. NPDC047418. Taxonomy (NCBI): domain Bacteria; kingdom Bacillati; phylum Actinomycetota; class Actinomycetes; order Streptosporangiales; family Thermomonosporaceae; genus Spirillospora; species Spirillospora sp. NPDC047418. Next base: position 58,912 of record NZ_JBEYTW010000018.1, on the reverse strand, counting down.
CTCGGTGTCCCTGAGCCTCGACTTCGGAGCCGCGGACGCGCCCGCGGACCTCGCGCCCGCCGCCGGACGGGTCGGGCTGCTGTCGCGCGAGCCCGTCACGGTGCATATTCCCAGCATCTTTCCGTTCGCCCACCCGAAGGCGGTCGTCCCGCACCTGCGGTTCGCCGACCAGACGCACGTGCAGTGGGGCTGCCTGCTGTGCCTCTACCAGGCTCCGAATGACTGGGACCCGGCCGCCGGCATGATCGGGTTCCTGGAGCGGCTGGCGGACTGGTACGTCCGTGCGGCGGAAGGGAGCCTGGTCGGCGCGGACCAACCCCTGCACCCGCCGATCGCCTACGTGAAGAGGGGCACCGGGCAGGTCGTCATCCGCGCCGACCTGCCGGTTCCCGCCGACGAGCTGTGGACCGGCGCGGCGGTGCTGGCCCAGCCGGAGGCGGCGCGTACGGAGGTCGTCGGCTGGACCGGCATCGAAGCCTTCACCGGCCTGGCGGGCGGGGAGGTACCCGCCGCACTGCGCGCCGCCGCTCGCGGCGGCGGCGCCGGGCCGTTCTGGCTCGGGCCGGCCCTGGTGCTGCCCACGCCGCTGACCTTCGAGTTCCCGAAGACCGTCGGCGAGCTGACCGACGCCCTCGCCGCCCGCGGCGTTCCGCCGGACCTCCTCACCGGGCTGCTGGACAGCGTCGTCCGGGTGAACTCGCTGGCGCGGGCGCACGCCCGGCCGGGCCACCATCCGGTGCCGCTCACCGTGCTGGTCGGCGCGCCGATGCGCGGAGCCGGCCGGAACGGCACCCGCCAGACCCACCTCAGCGCATGGCGCCTGCCGCCCTCGGCCCGCACCCTGGTCTCGCTGAGGGGGTGGACGGAGATGCCGCCCTCCTCCGGTGATCGCTCGGCGGCAACGCTGCGGAGCGCGTTCGACCTGGTCGGCCGCGCCGTCGCCGACGTGACGCCCGTCGCGTGGGCCCCGGTCCACGAGCAGCGTCCGCAGATCGTGACCCGCCGGGACACCGGGCGGCCCGCCTCCTGGGTGCGGGGCCGCCGCGTCGCGGTCCTCGGCTGCGGTGCGCTCGGCGCCCGCATCGCCGAGCACTGCCTGCGCGCCGGTGCCGCCGGTCTCCTGCTCGCCGACCACGGCGCCGTCACGCCCGGCATCCTCGTCCGCCAGCCGTTCGAGGACCGGGACATCGGCAGGGCGAAGGCGGTGGCGCTGCGCGAGCGGCTGGCGGACGTCCGGCCGGACGTCCGGGACGAGATCATCGCCGCGACCGCCGATGTCATCACCGGCGCCCTCAACGCCGACCTACAGGACTTGCTGCGGTACGACCTCATCGTCGACGCCACCGCCAACCGGTCCGTGGCGGCGCACGTCGAATGGGCCCGGTGGGTCTCGGGGCACCCGTGGCCTCCGATCCTGACCGTCGGCGTCGGGCACGATTGTCAGCGCGGTATCGGCGTGCTGGCGCTGCCCGAGGCCAGCGGAGCGGGCGCGGACGTCCTCCACCGCTTCGCCGTCCACGCTCTCGCCGACCGTGCCGCCATGGCCGATGTGGTCGACGACTTCTTCGGCCCGGAGCCGCCGGATCGCTTCCAGCCCGAGCCCGGGTGCTCCGCACCCACGTTCCGCGGCGCCGACTGCGACGCCGCGGCCATGGCGGCCGGCCTGTTCGCCTGGGCGGTGGCCGGCCTGGACGATCCGGTCGCGCCCCGGTCCCTGTTCGTGTCACGGCTCCCCCCGCAGACCACGGGCGTCCCGCTGGCGTGGGACAACGACCTGCTCGTCGCCGACTCCGACTCCGGCGACTACGAGATCAGGATCTGGCCGGAGGCCCTGGCGGGCATGCGCGCCGAAGCCCGCCGCGTTCCGAGCGGGGTCGAAACGGGAGGCGTCCTGCTCGGCGCCATCGACGACGCCTCCCGCGTCGTCTCCGTGAGCTGGGCCGCCCCTCCGCCGCCGGACAGCGAGCACAGCCGGCACTACTTCCGGTGCGGGGTGGAGGGCGTCGAGCAGACCGTGGCGCGGCACCGAGCCCGGAGCGGGGACCGCGTCCGCTTCCTCGGCCTCTGGCACACGCATCCGGGATCGCCCGCGACGATGAGCGCGACCGACATGGCGGCGGTGCGCACACTTCTCGTCCCCGTGCCGCATGCTCCCCGGCGGGCCGTATTCCTCATCGCCGGCGGCAGGGATCCGGTCTGGAGCGACTGGCTGGAGAACGACCGGCCCCCCGAACTCCACGCCCGCCTCTGCCACCGCGTCGCTCCGCGGCCCGACCAGGCACCGATCGCGCTCTGAGGCGCCGAACGGCCGGGCGGACGCCCTCTGCCGCGGCGGGCGGGTCAGGTCATGGCGCCAGGAGTTTGTCCATGAGGACGTGCAGGTGGTGGCGGAAGGCGGCAACGGCCTCGGTGTCGTCGGCTCTGCGCATGCCCCGGGTTCGGTCCAGGACGCCCGAGCCCAGGAAACCGTGGACGCACCAGATCATCGTGCCCAGGAGGTAGTAGGGGTCCACGTCCGGGGGCACCGCGTCGCGGATCTTGTGGGCGGCCAGTTTCAGGAGCGGGCGGACGTAGCGGTCTTCCAGTTCGGAGATGTCGGCCGCGTCGTCGACCCAGCGGTGGGCCCACAGGGAGCGGTTGGGCGGGTGTGCGAGATGGAAGTCCAGGTAGGCGTCGACGATCCGGTGGACGGCGGCCCGGCCCGGTTCGGCTTGCGACACGACCGCCTCCAGCATCGTGCGCTCGGAGTCGAAGGCCCGGTCCATCACCTCCAGGTAGAGCTCTCGCTTGTCCCCGGCGACCTCGATGATCGTCGCGGGGTCGGCCCCCGTAGCGTCCGCCAGGAGGCGCAGGGACGTTCCGTCGTAGCCGAGTTCGCTGAACAGCCTGGTCGCCACGTCGATGACCTGCTGTCGTGAGATGGCATTCGCCATGTCGTCACGTTATGCAGGGCCCGGCGATGCCCAATGCGCCCTGGCGTCATCAAAGGGTCAAGCCATGGCAATCGTTGCGTCGAAACGCTGGCGAAGGCCGCGGGAGGGGCGTCAAGCGGTCTTCGGCAGGTGCGGCAGGAGGCGTTCGGCAGTGATCGGCAGGGACCGATGGCCGGTGGCGTGGTGGGCGGCGCCGGCGATCGCGGCCGCGGAACCGACCTGGCCGATCCCGCCGACGCCCTTGACGCCGAGCGGGCCGGGGCCGGTCAGTCGTAGGAGGCCAGGGTGCGGGCGTGGAGGGCGAGGACGTGGGCCAGCAGGGCGGGGGCGTGCCCGCCGGCGGCGTCGGGGAGGACGTCGGGGGTGAGCGTCCAGTCGGCGCCGACCCAGTTGTCGGCGATGGTGTCCGCGCTGGACGGCAGGTTGTTGCAGGACTGCCGCAGCCGGATCGTGCGCACGGACTCGGCGGCGGGGGTGTCGGTCTCCACGAGCAGCACCGGGACGCCGGCCGCCGGCCCGTCCTCCACCAGGCGCAGGAGCCGGTGCGCGTCCTCCCCGTCGAGCGCGGCGCCCGCGTCGAGGATCACCACCAGCCGGACGGGCGGGCCGCCGCCGGGCAGGTCCTCGTCGCCGCCGCCGATCTGGCGCAGGTCGACCAGGTCGAGCAGGCGCCGGATCCGCTCGGCCGCGCCGGTGCCGATCGCCACGCCGCCGCCGAGCAGCCGGGCGGACGTGGCCGGGTCGAAGCCCTGCAGCCAGCCCGCGCCCGACAGGCCGGCCGCGTCGATCACCTCCAGGCCGACGAGCCCGGGCGGGGCGGCGGCGAGGAACCGGGTCGCCAGCGACCAGGCGTAGGCGGTCGAGTCGGCGGGCATCGTGCCCCGCGAGATCCACACGGCGCGCCGCCAGGGCATCCGGAGGACGAGCGGTATCCGCAGGTCGGGCAGCTCACCGGTGGACAGCCGGCCGAGCAGCACACCGCCCGCGAGATCGGTGCGGGGGCGCCAGGTCAGCCAGGACGGCGCGTCGAACGGAGCGACCTCGGCGTCGACGTGCGGCTCGACCCGGGCCAGCTCGTCGCGGAGCTGGGCGGCGTCGGCGCGCAGCCGCTGGTCGGCGGCGGCCATGAGCTCGTCGAACCGCCCCCGGGGCCGCCGCCCGGCGATCTCCTCGTTGCGGACGGTCAGCGCGTGCTCGGTCGCGGCGCGGAACGCGGCCACCGAGCGGCTCGCGTCCTCCCAGACGAGCCAGCAGCGTTCGAGGTAGTCGACCTCCGTGCTCGGCGGCGGCGCCCCCGCCCCGGGCACCGACCGCACGGGCCCCGGCCCCGCCCCCGGCGCCCCCGGGGCCGCGGGCTGCGCGGCCGCGGGTTGCGGGGGTGCGGGCTGCGGGGCCGCAGGTTGCATGGTCGCGGGTTGCGGAGGTGCGGGGTCGCCTGGGTCGTCGACCTCGATGCCGTGGGCCGCGACCAGTTCGGCGAGGCCGCCCGGGTAGCCCTGGCCGACGGCGCGCACCTTCCACGCGCCGGCCCGGCGGTAGATCTCCAGGGCGATGATCGCCCGCTCCGGGCCGAGGCCCGGCACGGTGAACTCGGCGACCGGGGCGCCGTCGGCGGTCGCCAGGCCCGCCCGCGGCGGCGGCACCGTCCCGAACGCGGCCGTTCCGGCGAGGCTGACCGCGATCAGCACCGCGGTGACATCGCCGGGGACCGCGTCCAGGTCCAGCTCGACGCGCTGGCCGCCGCCGCCGGACCAGCGGACGCCCGGTGCCCGCGGCGCGTTGAAGAACACCAGGTCCGCGTCGGAGCGGACGCGCAGGTCCGGGCCGACGAGCAGCGCGCTGACGTCCACGGGCGCGGCGCAGGCCGCGGTCGCGGTCACCCGCCGCGCGGACAGCGCCGCGTTGGCGCCCCGGGTGAGTTCGGTCATCGGCGGGTCAGGCGTGCGCGGCGATCGCCGGAAGCATGTCCTGGAAGGTGCGGCCGTGGCAGGGCTCCCCGATGGCGTTCATCTTCCAGCCGCTGCCGTGCCGGTAGAGCCGGGCCATGATCATGGCGGTGTGGACGCCGCCGCCGGTCAGCGTGTACCGGGCGAGCTCACCGCCGTCCATCTCGTTGACCAGGCGGCAGAAGGCGTTCTCCACCTCGTTGAAGGTCTGGCCGTTGAACGAGCTGACGGTGAACACCAGCGAGGTGACGTGCACCGGGAGGCGGTTCAGGTCGACGATGACCGACTCGTCGTCGCCGTCGCCCGCACCGGTGAGGTTGTCGCCGGTGTGGCGGACGGAGCCGTCGTCGCTCACGAGCTTGCCGAAGTAGACCACGTCCGCGAGGTTCGTGTCGGCGAAGAGGACGCAGGACGCGTCGAGGTCGATGTCCCGTTCGCGGGAGCCGAAGAAGCCCTTCTTCTTCACCGCGTCCCAGCCCAGGCCCATCCGGACCATGCTCAGCGCACCGCCGGGCTTCTCCAGCGAGATCCGCTGGCCCTTCACCATCGAGACGGTCACAACCGTCGCCCTCCCTGCTCTCCCCATGCCGCGCTGACCCCGAGAGCGCGCCGGCCCGAACGCACCCGGTCACCACGGAACGGTCAGGTGCGAGCAAAGCCTCGCAGGCCGTCCACCCCGTTGTCACCTCGTTCCGCCGTTCCGCCGGAGACGGGGCCGCATGTGAAACGGGTGGAAGGCTCCTTGTCGGCTGTGCGCGGGCCGCCGGATAGTGGCCTTCGCCGGGCGACTCGCGAACGGGAAGCGGTGGTTTTGTGAGGGCCTTGGGTGCGCTGGTGGCGGCGCTGGTCGCCGCGATGACCGTCCTGGTCGCGCCGCCCGCCTCGGCGGCGGCGCTGACGGAGGTCGCGGACTTCGGGACGAACCCGACCGGTCTGCGGATGCACCTGTACGTTCCGGACCGCGTGCAGGAGGAGCCGCCGGTACTGCTGGCGGTCCACTGGTGCACCGGGTCGGGGCCGGCGATGTACTCGGGGACGGAGTTCGCGCAGCTCGCCGACCAGTACGGGTTCATCGTGGTGTATCCCTCCGCGACGCGCAGCGGCAACTGCTTCGACGTGTCCTCGCCGCAGGCGCTGAGGCGCGACGGGGGCAGCGACCCGGTCGGGCTCATGTCGATGGTCCGGTACACGCTCCAGCGGTACGGCGGGGACGCGTCCAGGGTCTTCGTCACCGGCGTCTCGTCCGGCGCGATGATGACGAACGTGATGCTCGCGAACTATCCCGACGTGTTCGCGGCGGGCGCGGTGTTCGCCGGAGTGCCGGACGGGTGCTTCGCCACGGCCGACGGCTCGGGGTGGAACAGCGCGTGCGCCAACGGGACCGTCCTCAAGACGCCGCAGCAGTGGGGCGACATCGCCCGTTCCGCCGACCCCGGCTACTCCGGGCCCAGGCCGCGCGTGCAGTTGTGGCACGGCACGGCCGACGACACGCTGCGCTACCCCAACTTCGGCGAGGAGATCGACCAGTGGACGAACGTCCACGGCCTGTCGACCACGCCGGCCTCGACCGACCAGCCGCAGCAGGGCTGGACGCGCACCCGCTACGGCGACAAGGTCGAGGCGTACTCCCTGCAGGGCGTCGGGCACAACCTGATGGCGTCCGGCATGGCGCGGCGGACGATCGAGTTCTTCGGGCTCGACCAGGGCGCGCCGACGGATCCGCCCGGCAACGGTGACGGCGACGGCGACGGCTCAGCGGCGTGCGGCGTCGCCTACTCGGTGAACGCGTGGAACACGGGCCTGGTCGCGAGCATCACGATCACGAACACCGGGTCCACCGCGATCGACGGCTGGACGCTCGGCTTCACTCTGCCCGCCGGGCAGACGATCACGTCCGGGTGGGGCGCGGACTACCGGCCGAAGAGCGGCGCGGTGAGCGCGACGAACGTGTCCTACAACGCCGCGATCCCGGCCGGCGGCTCCGTCGGCATCGGGTTGCAGGCCGCGCACACCGGGAACAGCGGGTCGCCCGGCGGGTTCACCCTCAACGGCGCCGCCTGCGCCGCCGGGTGACCGCCGGTTCCCGTGCGGAGCGTCCGGCGCCGCTCCGCACGGGGACGGCCGCGCGGCTCACAGGCCGAGGCGCCCGGCGTGCCGGGTGAGGAAGGCGAGCACCTCGTCCTCGGACTTGTCGGGCAGCCCCCACATGATCTCGGTGACGCCGGCCTCCTCCCAGGCGGCGATGTCCTCGGGCGAGGGGCGCATGGACGCCAGGACGGAGATCTCCGGGCGGCCGGCGCGGCCCGCGTCCGACCAGGCCGCGTGCAGGGCGGCGACCTTGGCGAGGATGTCCCGCTCGGTGGGGGTGGTGATCCAGCCGTCGGCGTGGGCGGCGATCCAGGCGAGGGTCTTCGGGCCGCCGCCCGCGCCGATCAGCAGCGGGACGCGGGACTGGACGGGCTTCGGCCACGCCCACGACGGGCCGAACGAGACGAACTCCCCCGCGTAGGACGCCTGCTCCTCCGTCCACAGGGCCCGCATCGCCTCCACGTACTCGCGCAGCACGGTCCGCCGCTTGCCTGCGGGGACGTGGTGGTCGGCGAGTTCGTCGGTGTTCCAGCCGAACCCGGCGCCGAGCGTGACGCGGCCGCCGGACAGGTGGTCGAGCGTCGCGATCGTCTTGGCCAGGGTGATCGGGTCGGACTCGACCGGCAGGGCCACCGACGTCCCGAGCCGGATGGTGGACGTGACGGTGACGGCGGACGCGAGCGAGACCCAGGGGTCCAGCGTGCGCATGTAGCGGTCGTCGGGGAGGGTCTCGTCACCCGTGCCGGGGTGGGCGGCCGCACGCTTGACGGGGATGTGGGTGTGCTCGGGGACGTAGAAGGAGTGGAACCCGTTCTCCTCGGCGGCCTTCGCGGCGGTGGCGGGCGCGATGCCCCGGTCACTGGTGAAGAGCACGATGCCATGGCGCATGCGGACGATAGTAGAACGTGTTCTACCAACGTGGGGAGCTGCCGGGCGGGCGCAGGCGCGGGCGGCGGCGCGGCGCGAGCGGCACGCGACGGGCGATATTGACACCTTTGTCGGCAGACCGTACGGTTCGCTTGATTCACGGTTGCCCGAGGGAAATCCGGTGAGATGCCGGTGCGGACGCGCCACTGTATCCGGGACGACGATCCCGGGAGCCAGGTCGCTCGGGTGGCCGCGACCTCATGATCCGGGACGCGCAAGATTCCCCTTTGGAGGCTCCGTGAGCACGCTGTCCGCTCGCACCATCCCCCTTCCCCACCTGGTTCCCTGGCTGCTCGCGGTGCCCGCGCTGCTGCTGATCGGCTACCTCGTCCTGATGGACAACGGCGCCGTGTCGCAGACCGGCGGCTACCTCCACGAGCTGATGCACGACGGGCGGCACCTGCTCGGCGTGCCCTGCCACTAGGCCGCCGCATGGTACGCACCCTGCTGGTCAGGGGCCTTCTTCTGGGCCTGCTGGCCGGCCTCGTCGCGGGCGTCTTCGCCTTCGCGGCCGGTGAGCCGCGCATCGACGAGGCGATCGCACTGGAGAACGCCGCCGCCGCGCACGAGCACGGCGCCGGCGCACCCGCCCACGAGCACGCCTCCGGCGGGCACGCACACGAGCATGGTGAAGAGGTGAGCCGCGGCACGCAGAAGGCCGGGCTGTTCCTCGCGACCGGGCTCTACGGGCTGGCCGTCGGCGGCGTGTTCGCGCTCGTCTACGCGGGACTGCGGGGCCGGGTCGGCCCCCGGTCGGACGGCGGGCTCGCGCTCGCCGCCGCCGGGACCGGCTTCGCCGCCGTCATCATCGTCCCGTTCCTGAAGTATCCGGCGAACCCGCCCGCCGTCGGCGATCCCGAGACGATCAACAGCCGCACGCTGCTGTATCTGGCGATGATCGGTGTGGGACTGCTCGCGACGGCGATCGCGGTGACGACGGCGCGGAGCGTGCCCGGCGGGCCCTGGGCCCGCCGGCCCGCCGCCGTGCTGGCCTTCGTCGTCCCCGTCGCGGTCGCGTCGGTGCTGCTGCCGGGGGTGGACGAGGTGCCCGACGGGTTCCCCGCCACGCTGCTGTGGCAGTTCCGCATGACCTCGCTCGGGACGCAGCTGGTGTTCTGGGCGTCGTTCGGCACGCTGTTCGGCTGGTTCTGCGACCGGGCGGCGCGTTCCACCGCCGTACCGGCCTGAACGGCCTGCTGCTCGTCCGGCACGCGACGTCGGCGGGGATGCGGGAGGCCCGCTTCCCCGCCGCCGGCGCGGCCGCCGACGCGGGCGGCCTGGCCAGGGCGAAGGCCCTGGCCGGAACGTTCCGGGGCGGCGAGGCGTGGACGTCCCCGGCCCGCGCCGCCCGGGAGACCTGCGCCGCGCTCGGTCTCGGCGCGCGGCCGGTCGCGGCGCTCGCCGAGGCCGACCACGGCTCCTGGGCGGGGGTCCGTTACGCGGACGTGGAGCCGGGCGCGCTGGCCGTGTGGCTGTCGGATCCGGACGCCGCGCCCCATGGCGGCGAGTCCCGGAACCAGGCCGCGGCGCGGGTCGCGGAGTGGCTCGGCGGCCGGCCGTCCGGGATCGCGGTGTGCGACGCGGGCGTCATCCGGGCCGCGCTGTGCCACGCCCTCGGCCTGGACGTCCCGGCGGCCGGCCGCATCGACCTCGCTCCGCTGTCCGCCACGCGACTGGCCGCCGCGCGGGACGGCTGGCGGGTCGCCCACATCAACCGGAAGGTGGTTCCTTGAACGCCCTCTACCCGTTCAGCGCCGTCGTCGGCCTGGACGACCTGAAGCTGGCGCTGCTCCTCAACGCCGTCTCGCCGCGGGTCGGCGGGGTGCTGGTGCGGGGCGAGAAGGGCACCGCGAAGTCCACGATCGTGCGTGCGCTGGCCGCGCAGCTGCCGGCGGTTGACGTGGTGCCCGGCTGCCGGTTCGCCTGCGACCCGGCGGCACCCGGCCCGTCCTGCCCGGACGGGCCGCACGATCTGGGCGGCCCTGCCGAGCGGCGGCCGTCCGCGCTGGTGGAGCTGCCGGTCGGCGCGTCCGAGGACCGGCTCGCCGGGTCGCTCGACGTCGAGCGGGCACTGACCGAGGGCGTGAAGGCGTTCGAGCCGGGGCTGCTGGCGGCGGCGCACCGGGGCGTCCTCTACGTGGACGAGGTGAACCTGCTGCACGACCACCTGGTGGACCTGCTGCTGGACGCCGCCGCGCTCGGCATCTGCTACGTGGAGCGCGAGTCGCTGTCGATCCGGCACGCGGCCCGGTTCCTGCTCGTCGGGACGATGAACCCCGAGGAGGGCGAGCTGCGCCCGCAGCTTCTCGACCGGTTCGGGCTCACGGTCGAGGTGCGGGCGTCGCGGGATCCGCGGGAGCGGGCGGAGGTCGTCCGGCGGCGGCTCGCGTTCGAGGCGGACCCGGAGGCGTTCGCCGCGCGCTGGGCCGGCGCCGAGGCCGATCTCGCGGAGCGCATCTCGGCCGCGCGCGAGCGCCTCGGCGGCGTGCGGCTGCCGGACGAGCGGCTGGAGCAGATCGCCGCCGTCTGCGCGGGTTTCGAGGTGGACGGCCTGCGCGCCGACCTCGTCACGGCGAACGCCGCCCTCGCACACGCGGCCTGGCAGGGACGGGACGAGGTGACGCAGGCGGACGTGCGCGCCGCCGCCCGCCTGTCGCTCCCGCACCGCCGCCGCCGCGACCCGTTCGACGCCCCCGGCCTGGACGAGTCGCTCCTCGACGACCTTCTGGACAGCACCTCCGCCGACGACGACCCGCCCCCGGAAGGAGGCGGCGCCCCATCGGACGGCGACGCTCCAGGCGGGGATGGGGGGGCGGCGGATGGCAGCGGGGCGCCGGGCGACGACGGCCCGCCCCGCGATGACCCTTCGCGAGGTGATTCGAGGTCGCCGAGTCATGCCGGGCCGCCGGGTGATGCCGGGCCGCCGGGTGATGCCGGGCCGCCGGGTGCGGACGGTCCGGCCGGTGGCGGCACTCCGCAGGGTGATGGCGATCAGCCGGGTGAGGACGTCCAGCCGGGCGGCGGCGATCCGTCGGAACCGGGCGGGGGTGAACGGGTCGCGGCGGTGGCGGCGCCGCATGCGGTGCCGCGGTGGGAGGTGCCGGGCGTCGGGGACGGCGCGGCGGGGCGCCGGTCGCGGGCGCGGACGGCGCGGGGCCGGGTCACCGGGGCGCGCCGCCCGGCCGAGCGGGTGCGGGATCCGCACGTGGTGGCGACGCTGCTGGCCGCCGCGCCGCATCAGCGGGCCCGCGGGCGGTCCGGCCCGGGGCTGGTGCTGCGGGCGGGCGATGCGCGCGAGGCGGTCCGGGAGGGGCGCGAGGGCAACCTGGTGCTGTTCGTCGTGGACGCCAGCGGCTCGATGGCGGCACGCCGCCGGATGACAACGGTGAAGACGGCCGTGCTGAGCCTGCTGCTGGACGCCTACCAGCGCCGCGACAAGATCGGCCTGATCACCTTCCGGGGGCGGACCGCCGACCTGGTGCTGCCGCCGACGTCGTCGGTGGAGGCGGGCGCGGCGCGGCTGCGGGCGCTGCCGACCGGGGGGCGCACGCCGCTGTCCGCCGGGCTCGTCCGGGCCGCCGAGGTGCTGCGCACCGAGCGGCTGCGGGACCCGGCACGGCGCCCGCTGGTCGTGGTCGTCACCGACGGGCGCGCCACCGCCGGCGGCGACGTGGACCGGGCGGCCGGGCTGCTCGCGGGCACGGCCGGGATCGTCGTGGACTGCGAGGACGGCCCGGTCCGGCTCGGCCTCGCGGGACGGCTCGCGGCCCGGCTGGGCGCGCGGCTCGTCCCGCTCGGAGAACTCGATGGAATCGTGCGCGAGCACAGGAAGGCGGCCTGACATGCCCCAGGGAAAGCCCGTGTCCGTCCCCGACGACGGCCTCACCACCCGGCAGCGCCGCAACCGGCCGCTGCTGATCGTCCACACCGGGCCGGGGAAGGGCAAGTCGACGGCCGCGTTCGGGATGGCGCTGCGGGCCTGGAACCAGCGCTGGCCGGTCGGGGTGTTCCAGTTCGTGAAGTCGGCGAAGTGGCGGATCGGCGAGGAGCGGGCGCTGCGGGTGCTGGGCGACAGCGGCGAGGGCGGTCCGGTCGCCTGGCACAAGATGGGCGAGGGCTGGTCGTGGATCCAGCGGCCCGGCTCGGAGGCGGACCACGCGGCGGACGCGCGGGAGGGCTGGGCGCAGATCAAGCGGGACCTGGCCGCCGAGACGTACCGTTTCTATGTGCTCGACGAATTCACCTATCCGCTCAAGTGGGGCTGGCTCGATCTGGACGACGTCGTGGAGACGCTGACGTCCCGTCCGGGCGCGCAGCACGTCGTCGTCACCGGGCGGGACGCGCCGGAGCGGCTCCTCGGGGTCGCCGACCTGGTGACGGAGATGGGGAAGGTCCGGCATCCGATGGACGCCGGCCAGAAGGGGCAGCGGGGCATCGAGTGGTGATCCCGCGGCTCGTCGTCGCGGCCCCCGCGTCCGGGAGCGGCAAGACCACGGTCGCGACCGGGCTGATCGCGGCCCTGCGCGCGCGGGGGCTCGCGGTGTCGCCGCACAAGGTCGGCCCCGACTACATCGACCCCGGCTACCACGCGCTCGCGGCGGGACGCCCCGGCCGCAACCTCGACCCGTGGCTCGTGGGCGAGGAGCGGATCGCGCCGTTGTTCCTGCACGGCGCGGCAGGCTGCGACGCGGCCGTGGTCGAAGGGGTGATGGGGCTCTTCGACGGGCGGGGCGACACGGGTTTCGCCTCCACCGCGCATGTCGCGCGACTGCTCGCCGCCCCGGTCGTGCTGGTCGTGGACGCGGCGCGGCAGAGCCGGTCGGTGGCGGCGCTCGTGCACGGGTTCGCGACGTTCGAGCCGGGGGTGCGGATCGGCGGCGTCATCCTGAACCGGGTCGGCTCGGACCGGCATGAGGAGCTGTGCCGGAGCGCGCTGGAGTCGACCGGGATACCGGTGCTGGGCGCGATCCGGCGGTGCGATGCGGTCGTGAACCCGTCCCGGCACCTCGGGTTGATCCCGGCTGCGGAGCGCGGGACGGAGGCCGTGCGGGCGGTGCGGCGGCTCGGTGAGCTGATCGCCGGGTCGTGCGACGTGGCGGGGCTGCTGCGCCTGGCGGGCACCGCTCCCCCGCTGCCCGGCCCGGCGTGGGACGCGTCCGAGCATGTCGAGCCGGTCGGCGGGCGCCCGGTCGTCGCGGTGGCGGGCGGGTCGGCCTTCACCTTTTCTTATAGGGAGCACGTGGAGTTGCTGCGCGCGGCGGGCGCCGACGTGGCGGTGTTCGACCCGCTGCGGGACGAGGCCCTGCCCGGCGGGACGGCCGCGCTGGTCATCGGCGGCGGGTTCCCGGAGGTGCACGCCGCCGAGCTGGCCGCCAACGAGCCCATGCGCAAGGCCGTGGCCGCGTTCGGCGGGCCGATCGCCGCCGAATGCGCAGGACTCCTCTACCTGTGCGACGAACTCGACGGGCTGAAGATGTGCGGGCTCGTTCCGGGGCGGGCGCGCATGACGTCCCGGCTGACGCTCGGCTACCGGGAGGCCGTCGCCGTCGCCGAGTCGCCGCTGACCCGCGCGGGCGAGCGGTTCCGGGGCCACGAGTTCCACCGGACGGCCCTGAGCGGCGGCGCGGAGCCGCTGTTCCGCTGGCGGGACGGCGGCGACGGGTTCGGGAGCGACCGGATCACCGCGTCCTACCTGCACCTGCACTGGGCCGGGTATCCGGAACTGGCTCAGCGGCTGGTGTCGTCCTCCAGGTCGCCTTCCGTCTTGAGGTAGACCTCCTGCAGGCCCTGGAGGACCTCCGGGTCGGGGTGCTCCCACATGCCGCGCTCGGCGGCCTCCAGCAGCCGCTCGGCGATGCCGTGCAGCGCCCACGGGTTCGACTCCGCCATGAAGTCCCGGTTCTCGTCGTCCAGGACGTAGGCGGCGGTGAGCCGGTCGTACATCCAGTCGGCCATGACGCCGGTGGTGGCGTCGTAGCCGAACAGGTAGTCGACGGTCGCGGCCAGCTCGAACGCGCCCTTATAGCCGTGCCGGCGCATCGCGGCGAGCCACTGCGGGTTGACGACGCGGGCCCGGAAGATCCGCGCGGTCTCCTCGGAGAGCGTGCGGGTGCGGACGGCGTCCGGGCGGGTGCTGTCGCCGACGTAGGCGTCCGGGGCCTTGCCGGTCAGGGCCCGGACGGTGGCGATCATGCCGCCGTGGTACTGGAAGTAGTCGTCGGAGTCGGCGATGTCGTGCTCGCGGGTGTCGACGTTCTTCGCGGCGACCGCGATGCGGCGGTAGGCGTTCTCCATGTCGTCGCGGGCGGGGACGCCGTCGAGGTCGCGCCCGTAGGCGTGGCCGCCCCACACCGCGTACACCTCGGCGAGGTCGGCGTCGTCGCGCCAGGTGCGGCTGTCGATGAGCGGCAGCAGCCCGGCCCCGTAGGCGCCGGGCGCCGACCCGAAGATGCGGCGGGCGGCGCGCCGTTCGTCGCCGTGCGCCTCCCGGTCGGCCTGGACGTGGGCGCGGACGTAGTTGTCTGCGTCGGGCTCGTCCAGGGCCGCGACGAGGCGGACGGCGTCGTCCAGCATGGCGACGACGTGCGGGAACGCGTCCCGGAAGAAGCCGCTGATGCGGACGGTCACGTCGATGCGCGGCCGGCCGAGCTCCGCGAGCGGGATCGGCTCCAGATCCGTGACGCGGCGGGACGCCTCGTCCCATGCCGGGCGGACGCCGAGCAGGGCCAGCACCTCGGCGATGTCGTCGCCGGCCGTGCGCATCGCGCTCGTCCCCCACACCGACAGGCCCACCGAGCGCGGCCACTCGCCGCCGTGGTCGGCGCGGTAGCGGTCGAGGAGCGAGGCGGCCATCGCCTGCCCGGTCTCCCAGGCGAGGCGGCTCGGGACGGCGCGCGGGTCCACCGAGTAGAAGTTCCGGCCGGTCGGCAGGACGTTCACGAGGCCGCGCAGCGGCGACCCGCTCGGCCCGGCCGGAATGTAGCCGCCGTCCAGGGCGTGCAGGACGTGGTCGACTTCGTCGGACGTGCGGGCCAGCCGCGGGACGATCTCGGCGGCGGCGAACTCCAGGACCCGCCCCACGAGTTCGCGCCGCTCCTCGGAGATCGGCCGGGCGACTTCGGGGACCGCTTCCACGGCCCAGCCCGCGTCCTCCATGCCCTGGACGAGTGACCGGGCGGTGGCCTCGGCGGCGTCCACGTCGGCGAGGGCCTCGGAGCCGTCCTCGGCCAGGCCGAGCGCCTCGCGCAGGCCCGGCAGCGTCTCCCGCCCCGACCACATCTGCCGGGCGCGGAGCATGGCCAGCACCAGGTCGACGCGGGTCTCGCCCTCCGGCGCCCGGCCGAGCACGTGCAGGCCGTCGCGGATCTGCGCGTCCTTCACCTCGCACAGCCAGCCGTCCACGTGCAGGAGGAAGTCGTCGAACTCGGTGTCGTGCGGGCGGTCGTCCAGTCCGAGGTCGTGGTCGAGCTTCGCGGCCTGGATCAGCGTCCAGATCTGCGCCCGGATCGCGGGGAGCTTCGCGGGGTCCATCGCCGCGATGGCGGCGTGCTCGTCGAGGAGCTGTTCGAGGCGGGCGATGTCGCCGTAGGTCTCCGCGCGCGCCATCGGCGGCACCATGTGGTCGACGAGGACGGCGTGCGCGCGGCGCTTGGCCTGCGTCCCCTCCCCCGGGTCGTTGACGAGGAACGGGTAGATCAGCGGGACGTCGCCGAGCGCGGCGTCGGTGCCGCACGACGCCGACATGCCCGCCGCCTTGCCGGGCAGCCACTCCAGGTTGCCGTGCTTGCCGACGTGCACGATGGCGTGCGCGCCGAACTCGTCCGACAGCCACCGGTACGCGGCCAGGTAGTGGTGGCTGGGCGGCAGATCGGGGTCGTGGTAGATCGCGATGGGGTTCTGCCCGAAGCCGCGCGGCGGCTGCACCATCACGACGACGTTCCCGGCGCGGAGCGCGGCGAGGACGATGTCGCCGTCCTGGACGAACAGCTGCCCCGGCGGCGGGCCCCAGTGCAGCTCCATCTCCCCGCGCAGCTCCTCGGGGAGCGTGCGGTACCAGCGTTCGTAGGACGCGGCGGAGATCCGGACCGGGTTGCCGGCGAGCTGCTCCTCGGTGAGCCAGTCCTCGTCCTGGCCGCCGGCCGCGATCAGCGCGTGGACGAGCGCGTCGCCGTCCTGCTCGCGGACGCCGGGGAAGCCCTCGCCGAGGTCGTAGCCCTCCGCCGCGAGGCGGGCCAGCAGCCGGACGGTGCTCGCCGGGGTGTCGAGGCCGACGGCGTTGCCGACGCGGGAGTGCTTCGTCGGATACGCCGACAGCATCACCACGACGCGGCGCCCGGCGACCGGGGTGTGGCGCAGCCGGCCGTGCCGGACGGCGATCCCGGCGACCCGCGCGGCGCGCTCGGGGTCGGCCCGGTAGACGGTGAGGCCGTCCTCGTCGATCTCCTTGAACGAGAACGGGACGGTGATGACGCGGCCGTCGAACTCGGGGATCGCGACCTGCGACGCGGCGTCCAGCGGGGACAGCCCGTCGTCGCTCGCCGCCCAGGCGGCGCGGCTCGTGGTGAGGCACAGGCCCTGCAGGATCGGGACGTCCAGCGCGGCGAGGGCGCCCACGTCCCACGCCTCGTCGTCACCGCCCGCCCCGGCCGTCGCGGGCCGCGTCCCACCCGCCGCGAGCACGGTCACGACCAGCGCGTCCGCCCGGCGGAGCGTGTCGAGCAGTTCGGGTTCGGCGGCGCGCAGGGACGAGCAGAAGACGGGCACGGCCTGCCCGCCGGCGTCCTCGACGGCCGTGCACAGCGCCTCCACGAACGCGGTGTTCCCGGCCACGTGGTGGGCGCGGTAGTACAGCACGCCGATGACCGGGCCCTCGGCGGTACGGGGTTCGCGTTCGAGCCGTCCCCACGTCGGTGCGGCGGCCGGCGGCGCGAACCCGCGCCCGGTGAGCAGCACGGTGTCGGACAGGAACGCGTGCAGCTCGGCGAGGTTGCCGGGGCCGCCGTGCGCGAGGTAGGCGTGCGCTTCGGCGCACACGCCGCCGGCGACGCCGCCGCCGAGCCGGGACAGCTCCATCAGCTCGGCGTCGGGGGCCTGCTCGCCGCCGAGGACGACCACCGGGCGGGGCCCGGCGAGCAGCGCGTCGAGCCCGTCCTCCCAGGCCCGGCGCCCGCCGAGCAGCCGGACGACGACGAGGTCGGTGCCCTCGACGAGGTCCGGCAGGTCGTGCACGGTGAGCCGGGCCGGGTTGCCGAGCCGGTAGGCGGCGCCGGACGCACGGGCGCTCAGCAGATCGGTGTCGGACGTCGACAGCAGCAGGACGGTGCCAGCGGACACGGCCGTTCCTCCCCTGGGGTCCTCGCCCCGGTCGCGGGTGTCACGACGGCAGGAGTCTCCTGGCTCCCGGATCGATGCTCGCCCCGGCCTTCCCGTCCGTGCGGACAGTGGCCTCAAGCGGGGTTCGCTCCCCGGTCACAGTGGCGGGACCGCGCCGGATTCGCACCGGCTTCCTCCCATTGCCATCGCCTGGGGAGAACAGTACGGCAGCGCGGGCCGCCCGCAAAGTGTGGTTAACATCCTCCCCGTGCCGAATGCCAGACTCCGTGCCGACGCCTGCCCCGGCGCGCTGCGCACCCACGACGCCGCCGACGGGCCGCTGGCGCGCGTCCGCGTGCCGGGCGGCGCGGTCTCGTCCGCGCAACTCCGGGTGCTCGGCGCCGCCGCCCGGGAGCTGGGCCGGGACGTGATCGAGCTCACCTCCCGGGGCAATCTCCAGCTGCGCGGCGTCCGCGATCCGGCGGCGCTCGCGGAGCGGCTGGGAACGGCCGGGCTGCTGCCGTCGCCGTCCCACGAGCGGGTCCGCAACATCGTCGCGTCCCCGCTCGGCGGCCGCGGCGAGCACGGCGCTCTGGCGACGGATCCGCTGGTCACGGCCCTCGACCGGGCGCTGTGCGCGCGTCCCCGGCTGGCGGGGCTGCCGGGCCGCTTCCTGTTCGCCTTCGACGACGGCACCGGCGACATGCTCGCGATGGAGGCCGACCTGACCTGCACCCCGGCCGGACTCCACCTCGCCGGGACACGGCTGCCGCTCCGCGATGGCGCGGTGCCGCTGATGGTCGCGGCGGCGGAGGCGTTTCTCGACGTCCGGGAGGACGCGTGGCGGCTCGCGGAGGTTCCGGACGGGGCGCGGCTGGTCGCGGAACGGCTCGGGACCGATCGCGAAGAGGCCGGTGCCCGTCCCGGCCCCCGCCGCCCGTACGCCGGGGTCATCGAGCAGCGGGACGGGCTCGTCGCGCTGGAGGCCGTACCGCCCCTCGGACGGTTGTCCGGAGCGCAGGCGGAGGCGCTCGCCCACGTAGCGGACGAGGTGCGGGTGACGCCGTGGCGGAGTGCCGTGCTGCGCGACCTGAGCCCGGACGGGGCCGGACGGGTCGCGGCGCGGCTCGGCGCGGCGGGGTTCGCCGTCGATCCGGCGTCGCCATGGGTCGGGGTGTCGGCGTGCACGGGCAGCCCCGGGTGCGCGAAGTCGCGCGGAGATGTGCAGGGCGAGGCGCGGCGGTGGGCCGGCGGGCTGCGGCGCGCCCCGGAGGCAGCCGTCCACTGGGCGGGGTGCGAGCGGCGCTGCGGGATGCCCCGCGGCCCGGTCGAACTGAGGATGGCGGAGGAGCAGCGGTGATCGACTATGTCCGGGACGGCGCCGAGATCTACCGGCGGTCGTTCGCGACGATCCGTGCGGAGGCCGACCTGTCGGGCCTGCCGGACGACGTGGCGCGGGTCGCCGTCCGGATGATCCACGCGTGCGGGATGACCGACCTCCCCGGCGACCTGGGGTGGTCGCCGGGGGTCGTGGCGCGGGCGCGGACGGCGCTGCTGGACGGCGCGCCGGTCCTGTGCGACGCGCGGATGGTCGCGTCCGGGGTCACGCGGGCGCGGCTGCCCGCCGGCAACGAGGTCGTGTGCACGCTGGGCGATCCGGGCGTGCCCGGACTGGCGGCGCGGCTCGGCACCACGCGGAGCGCGGCGGCGCTGGAGCTGTGGCGCGACCGCCTCGGCGGCGCGGTCGTCGCGATCGGCAACGCGCCGACCGCGCTGTTCCGGCTGCTGGAGCTGGTCGCGGAGGGCGCGGGGCGCCCGGCGGCGGTGCTCGGGATCCCGGTCGGGTTCATCGGCGCGGCCGAGTCCAAGCAGGCCCTGGCCGCGAGCGGTCTCGACCACCTGGTGGTGCGCGGGCGGCGCGGCGGCAGCGCGATGACGGCGGCGGCGGTCAACGCCATCGCCGGTGAGGCGGAATGATGGCGGGACGGCTGTTCGGCGTGGGCGTCGGGCCCGGCGATCCGGAACTGGTCACGGTGAAGGCGGCGCGGCTGATCGGCGGCGCCGACGTGGTCGCCTACCACTCCGCGCGGCACGGGCGCAGCATCGCCCGGTCGGTCGCCGCGCCGTACCTGCGGGACGGCCAGGTCGAGGAGCAGCTCGTCTACCCGGTGACGACCGAGACGACCGGCCATCCGGGCGGCTACCAGGGGGCACTGGACGACTTCTACGCCGACTGCGCCGCCCGGCTCGCCGCGCATCTCGACGCGGGCCGGACCGTGGTGGTGCTGAGCGAGGGCGACCCGCTGTTCTACGGGTCCTACATGCATCTGCACAAGCGGCTCGCGCCGCACTACCCGACCGAGGTGGTGCCGGGTGTGACGTCGCTGAGCGCGGCGTCGGCGGCGGCCGGGCGCCCGCTGGTGGAGCGGGAGGAGACGCTGACCGTGCTGCCCGGCACGCTGCCCGGCGCCGAGCTGGCCGAGCGGCTGCGCGGCGCCGACGCGGCGGCCGTGCTGAAACTCGGCCGGACGTTCACCAAGGTCAGGCGGGCTTTCCAGGACGCGGGACGGCTGGGCGACGCCTGGTATGTGGAGCGGGCCGCCACCGACCGGCAGCGGGTCGCGCCGCTGGCGGAGGTGGATCCGGCCGACGTTCCGTACATGTCGCTCGCCCTGCTGACGAGCCCGGCGGGGCGGTCGTTCGAGGCGCCTCCCCCGTCGCGGCCGGCGGGTGCCGGCGGGGTGTCGGTGGTCGGGCTCGGGCCCGCCGGGCGGCCGTGGCTCACTCCCGAGGCGCAGGACGCGCTGGCGTCCGCGACCGACCTCGTCGGGTACGGCCCCTACCTCGACCGGGTACCGCCGAACCCGCGGCAGCGGCGGCACGCGTCCGGGAACCGGGTGGAGGCCGACCGGGCCCGGCACGCGCTGGCGCTCGCCCGGGACGGGGCGCGCGTCGCGGTCGTGTCGTCCGGCGACCCGGGCGTGTTCGCGATGGCGGCGGCCGTGCTGGAGGCCGCCGCCGAGGACGAGTTCGCGGACGTCCCGGTGCGGGTCGTGCCGGGTCTGACGGCGGCCCAGGCCGTCGCGTCGCGGGCCGGGGCGCCGCTCGGGCACGACTTCTGCGTCCTGTCGCTGTCGGACATCCTCAAGCCGTGGGACGTGATCGCGCGGCGGCTCGCGGCCGCCGCCGCGGCCGACCTGGTGCTGGCCCTCTACAACCCGTCGTCGAGCCGGCGGAGGCACCAGCTTCCGGCGGCGCGCGACCTGCTGCTGAAGCACCGCTCCCCCGAGACGCCGGTGGTCATCGGGCGCGACGTCGGCGGTCCCGAGGAGGAGGTGACGGTCACGACGCTCGGCAAGCTCGATCCGGAGCAGGTCGATATGCGCTGCCTCGTGATCGTGGGGTCGTCCACCACGCGGGTGACCGACAAGAACGCCGTCTACACGCCGCGCCGCTATCCCTGAGCCCAGGCGGCGGCGGCCGCCACGTCGTCCGTCGCCTGGACGCCGTCCGGATGCGGCGGGCGGTCCACCATGATGACCGGCAGGCCCGCGTCGCGGGCGGCGGTGAGCTTCGCGCGGGTCATCGCGCCGCCGCTGTCCTTGGTGACGAGCACGTCCAGGCAGTGCTCGCGGATCAGCGCGCGTTCCCCGTCCACGGTGTAGGGGCCGCGCGCGAGCAGCACCTCGACGTTGGGCGGGACGGGCGGCTCCGGCGGGTCGACCGACCGGGCGAGGAACCACGCGCCGGTCCGGACGGCGAACACCGGGATGCTGCGGCGGCCGGTGGTGAGGAACACGCGGGCGCCGTCCGGCAGTGCTCCGGCGGCCTCGGGCAGGGACCGGACGCGGCGCCAGTCGTCACCGTCCTCCGCGTCCCAGCCGGGGCGGCGCAGCGCGAGCAGGGGGACGCCGGTCAGCCGCGAGGCGTGCGCGGCCGACGCGCTCATCCGCTCGGCGAACGGGTGCGTGGCGTCCACGAGCCGGTCGATCCGGTTGCCGCGGAGCCAGGCCGCGAGGCCGCCGGCGCCGCCGAACCCGCCGATGTGCACCTCCCCGACCGGCAGGCGCGGGTCGGTGACGCGTCCGGCGAGGGACGAGACGACGTGCACGCCCGTGTGGCGGACCGTGAGGCGGGCGGCGAGCGCGCGGGCCTCCGCCGTCCCGCCGAGGATCAGGACGCGCCGCACGTCCGGTCCCGGCCGGCGCTGTAGAGGTGGCTGTCGGGGAACGCCGACGCCGTGAGGACGCGGCCGACGACGATCACGGCCGTGCGCTTGATCCCGGCCGCGCGGACGAGGTCCGCGATGTCGGACAGGGTGCCGCGCAGGATCACCTCATCGGGGCGGCTGGCGCGGGCGACGACCGCGACCGGGCAGTCCGCGCCGTAGTGCGGCACCAGTTCGGCCGCCACCTCGTCGATGCGCTGGACGGCTAGGTGCAGCACCATCGTGGCGCCGCTCGCGCCGAGGGTGGCGAGGTCCTCGCCGTCCGGCATCGGGGTGGCGCGCACGGCGGTGCGGGTCAGGATGACGGTCTGGCCGACGCCGGGGACGGTCAGCTCCCGTCCGAGCGAGGCCGCCGCCGCCGCGAACGCCGGGACGCCGGGGACGACCTCGTACGGCACGCCGGCCGCGTCGAGCCGCCGCATCTGCTCGGCGACCGCGCTGAACACCGACGGGTCGCCCGAGTGCAGCCGCGCGACGTCCAGGCCGTCGCGGTGCGCGGCGGTCAGGTCGGCGACGATCGCGTCCAGGGTCATGTCCGCGGTGTCGACGAGGCGGGAGCCGGGCGGGCACGCGTCCAGCAGCTCGCGCGGCACCAGCGACCCCGCGTACAGGCACACCGGCGCCGACTCCAGCACACGCAGACCGCGCACGGTGATGAGGTCGGCGGCGCCCGGGCCGGCGCCGACGAAGTACACGGTCACGATGTCTCCTTCCGTGCCGCCCAGACGGTGACGGGCATCGCGGGCCGCCAGCCGGTGAACCCGCCCAGCGGCGCGGCGCGCTCGACGTGGAGTCGGACCAGTTCGCCGCCGTGAGTGCGGCGGAACCCGGCCAGCGCGGCCTCCGATTCCAGGGTGACGGCGTTGGCGACGAGGCGCCCGCCGGGCTGGAGGGCGTCCCAGCAGCGTTCCAGCAGGCCGGGGGCGGTGAGGCCGCCGCCGACGAAGACGGCGTCGGGCTGCGGGAGGCCGTCCAGCGCCTGCGGAGCGCGGCCCGCCACGACGCGGACGCCGGGCACGCCGAGTGCCTTCGCGTTGCGGCCGATCCGCTCGGCCCGGTCGGAACGGCTCTCGACCGCGACCGCCGCGCAGGACGGATGCGCCCGCGCCCACTCGATCGCGATGCTGCCCGACCCGGCGCCGACGTCCCACAGCAGCTCGCCGGGCAGCGGGCCGAGGCGGGACAGCGTCACCGCCCGGACCTCGCTCTTGGTGATCTGCCCGTCGTGCTCGTAGCTGCCGTCGGGGAGCCCGGCGACGCGGGGCAGCGGCACCGCGTCCGGGCCGGGCACGCACTCGACGGCGACGACGGCGAGCGCCGACGCGGCCGGGTCCGTCCAGTGGGACGCGACGCCCGGCGCCGCCGTCTCGTTCTCCGCGCCCAGGTCGCACAGGACGGTCATCCGGCTGGGGCCGAAGCCGCGCCCGGTGAGCAGCGCCGCGACGACCGCCGGCGCCTCGCGTCCCGCGCCGAGGACCAGGACGCGGCGGCCCGGCGCGACGACCGCGTTCAGCGTCTCCGCCGGACGGCCGACCATGCTGACCACGTCGACCCGGTCGAGCGGCCAGCCGAGCCGGGCGCACGCCAGCGACACCGACGACGGATGCGGCAGCACCCGCAGCCGCCGCGCGCCGACCAGGTCCGCGAGGGTGGAGCCGATCCCGTAGAACATGGGGTCGCCGCTCGCGAGGACGGCGACGGCGCGTCCCGCGTACCGGCCGATCAGCCCGGGAAGCGCGGGCAGGAGCGGGGACGGCCAGGCGACCCGCTCGGCCCCGCCCGCCGGGACCAGGTCGAGCTGCCGGGCGCCGCCGAGCAGCACGTCCGCCTCCCGCAGCGCCGCGCGCGAGGGCTCGGGGAGCCCGTCCCAGCCGTCCGCGCCGATGCCCACGACGGTGATCGAACGTGCGTCCACCGGCCTCCTTCACGAAATGCGGCGCCAAGTCTATAACTGGCACACTTGGCCAGGTGAAGCGGCTTTTGATCATCGGTATCGGCGCGGGCGACCCCGACCACCTGACGTTCCAGGCGGCCAAGGCCATCGCCGCGGCAGACGTGTTCCTCCTCGTCGACAAGGGCGAGGCCAAGCACGACCTCGCCGGGCTGCGGCACGACCTCATCGCCGCGCACGGCCGCGAGCCGTACCGGGTCGTCGAGGCCCGCGACCCCGAACGCGACCGCACCGCCGACGGCCCCGCCTACACCGCCGCCGTCGAGGACTGGCGGTCCCGCCGTGCCCGCCTCTACGCGTCGTTCGTCACCGGCGAGTTGGCGGACGGCCAGACCGGCGCGCTCCTCGTCTGGGGCGACCCCGGGATCTACGACAGCACCCTCGCCGCGCTGGAGGAGGTGGACGCCGAGTTCGAGTACGAGGTGATCCCCGGCATCAGCAGCGTGTCCGCGCTGACGGCCCGGCACCGGATCGGGCTCACCCGGGTGGGGCGCCCCGTCCACCTCACGACGGGTCGCCGCCTCGCCGCCGAGGGCGCCACCGCCGACGATGTCCTCGTCATGCTGGACGCGCACTGCGCGTTCGCCGGCGCCGGCGACGACTTCCACATCTACTGGGGCGCCTACCTCGGCACGCCCGACGAGATCCTCGTGTCCGGCCCCGTCGCGGAGGTCGCCGACGAGATCCGCGCCGTCCGCGCCGAGGCCCGCGCCCGCAAGGGCTGGATCATGGACACCTACCTCCTGCGCCGCGACCCCCGCGGCTGACCCGCGTCCGGAAGCGGACGACGGAAGCCCGGATCCGTCCCGTTTACACGCCTTCTGCCCGCCAGTAGGCGAGGATGTCGACTCCGAGACGCGGCGCACCGGAGGGACCGTGACGGAGCAGGCGGAAGAACGCACCGGCGTCGCCGCCACCCAGGCGCAGCCCGTCGTCGCGCGCGGGTTGCCGTCCGTCCTGTGGCGCACCGTCCGCCTGCTGTGCGGGGGCGGGGTGGCGGGTGCCGCACTGCCGGTGCTCGCCTGCACCGCCGCCCTCCAGTTCGCGCTCGTGGTGGCCGGCGTCCTGGTCATCGGGGACGACGGCATCATCGTCAACGGCGAGATCCACCCCCGTGAACTGGCGCCGCGCAGCGTCGGCTACGCGTGCGCGGCCGTGCTCGCGCTGTCGGCGGCCCACGTCGCGGCGGTCGCCGCCGTCGTCCTCATCGCGGCGGGCCGGCTGCTGGACCGGCCCGTCACCGCGCGGTCCGCGGCCGGGGCAGTGGCGCGGCGGGCGCCCGCGCTGGCGGCGTCCGTGCCGCTGATCGGCGGCGCGCTGCTGGCCGTCCCGGCGGCCGGCGGCGGCACGCTGCTGCTCACCGGCGAGCCGTGGGTCGGGGTCTTCGCGTCCGCGGTGGCCGGGGTCGTCAGCTGCTGGTCGGTGCTGGCGGTACCCCTGGTCGTCCTGGAGGGCGCCGGGCCGGTGCGGGCGATGGACCGGGCCTGGACGCTGACCCGCCACCGCCGGGCCCGCTGGTCCTGGTTCGTGCTCGGGGGCGTGCTGCTGTTACCCGGCGCGGTCGCCGCCGGGGTATCGGCGCTCGCCCTGCCGCTGGACGACGAGGCCTTCGCGATCGCCGGCCGGGTGGCCGTCCTCACCGCGGGAGCGCTGGTCGTCCTGCTCCAGGGGACGGTCCTGGCGGTCGTGACCCTCGACCACTGGTACCCAGACGTGAACGTCTGGCGGAAGCGCCGCTGTCCGCTCGACCTCGACGCCGCCGCGCGGAGACTCCCCACGGTTGACCGCCGTACCCGGCCCCGCGTCGCGGCCGTGCTCGCGGTGCTGGCGATCGCGTCACCCGCCCTCCTTCACTGGACCCTGCTGCGCACCGACCCGTACGGCCTGACGGTCGTCTCCGACCGCGTCGTCGGGAACCAGAACGGCCGCAACGTCGTCCTGCTCCCGGACGGCTCCGCCCCGATGGTGCTCACCCCGCACCTCGCCGACGGATTCTCCCTACTGGCCTGCGGCGACCGGACCTGCCGCACCAGCCGCGAGGTCGGCCGCGTCCCGCGCTCCGGAAACCGGGTGGAGGCGGCGACACTGCCCGGTGGCGCGGTCGTCGTGGGGGCGTGGCAGTACGACACCGGCTCCCTGGGCGAGGCGCCCGAGAAGGTGCCCGACACCCTGCCCCTCCTGCTCCGGCTCGTCCGCTGCACACCGGGCGGATGCCCGTCCCTCTCGTCCGCCCCCGGCACGGTACGGGTCGCCAAGGCCGGCTCGTCCGAGATCAACGGCGCCGCTCTCGGCATCACCACCGCCGGCTCGCGGATCGTCGCGGCCGCCATCCCGCCCCTGGGGGACGGAGTGGACGACCGGGTCCTGCGCATCGTGCGCTGCGCCCGTCTCCCCTGCGGCCGCCCGGAAGTCCTCGCCACCCTCCGCCCGCCGTACATCTCCAGTGGGTTCGACAAGCCGGTCGCGATCGCGACCGGGCGGTCCGGGCGTCCGGTGATCGCGGTGCAGGACGGCCTCGACGGAGCACTGACCGTGGTGAGCTGCGACAACGCCGGCTGCGACCGGCCGCGGACCACGCGCTTCGGCGCGCGGAACCGCCCGAGCATCCAGGAGGAGCAGCGCTTCGAGGCAGCCGACCGGCTGACGAGGCGCCTGCACGTCCTGGACCCCGACGCCGTCGAGGTCGCCGTCCCCGCCGACGACCGGCCGATCATGACCTACCGGGACGTGCTCACCGGCGCGGCCACGCTGCTGCGCTGCCGCACCCCGGACTGCGCGTCCGCCGACACCACCGTCCTCGGCCCGCCCGGACTCGCCCAGCAGGCGCCCGCCTTGACGCTCGCCCCGGACGGACGCCCGCTCATCGCCGTCCACGACCTCACCAACACGTCCGTGACCGTCCTCGCCTGCCACGGCTCCGCCTGCACGCACCGCGACAAGACCCGCATCGCCGGCTACACCGGCGTGCCCGGCCCCCTGGACCTCGCCGTCGGACGCGACGGCCGCCCACGGGTGCTGTGGGCCGACGGCTCCGACGACGATTCCCCCGGCGAACTGCACCTGACCACTTGTAGGCGCGCCCGCTGCGCCGGAGGTGCCGGCCGGTGACGTCGCCCCCGGACCGCCCCGCACAGGAGAGCGCTCCGGCGACGCGGATCTGGTGGCTGCTGTCGGGCGCGACGGGCGGCCCCGGATCCTCTGGGTCGGCCGGACCGCGGGCCGGGCGGGCAACGGGCCGCATCTCACCACCTGCCGGCGGCCCCGCTGCGCGCCAGGAGGTACGGCATGACGGACCAATCGTTGATCGTTGCCACGG
Organism: Spirillospora sp. NPDC047418; assembly: GCF_040643275.1. Lineage (NCBI taxonomy): Bacteria > Bacillati > Actinomycetota > Actinomycetes > Streptosporangiales > Thermomonosporaceae > Spirillospora > Spirillospora sp. NPDC047418. Next base: position 32,211 of record NZ_JBEYTW010000018.1, on the reverse strand, counting down.
ACCTGCCTAGATTGGCAGAAGCGTGTCGCTTCCGCCTAAGGAGCAAGTCATGTCCCTGCGCACCGAGCCGCCGTTCCGCGCCGACCATGTCGGCAGCCTGCTACGCCCGCCCGCGCTGCTGGCCGCCCGCGACGACCACGCGAAGGGCCGCATCGACGGCGCCGCGCTCGCCGCCGCCGAGGACGCCGCCATCCGCGACGCGGTCGCCGTGCAGCGCGAGGCGGGGCTGCGGTCGGCGACCGACGGGGAGTTCCGCCGCACGTCGTGGCACATGGACTTCATCTACCGGCTCGGCGGCATCAGCCCGGCCGACGACAAGATCAAGGTGCGGTTCCACAACCCGTCGGGCGACATCGAGTTCAGCACGGCGGCGCTGCGGGTGCACGACCGGGTCCGGCTGGACGAGACGATCTTCGCCGACGATTTCGCGTTCCTGCGGAACGCGGTCGGGGACGGGGTGACGCCGAAGCTGACGATCCCGTCGCCGAACATGGTCCACTACCGGGGCGGCCCGGCCTCGATCGACCCGGAGGTCTACCCCGACATCGAGGAGTTCTGGTCCGACCTCGCCGCCGCCTACGCCGAGCAGGTGCGGCGGCTCGGCGAGATGGGCTGCCGGTACCTGCAACTGGACGACACCAGCCTCGCCTACCTCAACGACCCGGCGCAGCGCGCCATGATCAGCGAGCGGGGCGACGACGCCGAGCACCTGCACCTGCGCTACATCAAGCAGATCAACGCCGCGGTGGCCGGGCGGCCGGAGGGCATGAACGTCACCACGCACATGTGCCGGGGCAACTTCCGCTCGTCCTGGACGGCCGAGGGCGGCTACGACTTCGTCGCCGAGGCGCTGTTCGGCGAGCTGGACGTGAACGGGTTCTTCCTGGAGTACGACGACGCCAGGTCCGGGGGCTTCGAGCCGCTGCGGTTCGTCCCGCCGGGCAAGATGGTCGTGCTCGGGCTGGTCACCACCAAGCGCGGCGAACTGGAGTCCAAGGACGATCTGAAGCGCCGCGTCGACGAGGCGTCGCGGTTCGTGCCGCTGGAGCAGATCTGCCTGTCGCCGCAGTGCGGGTTCTCCTCGACGGTCGAGGGCAACGTGCTGACCGCCGGGGAGCAGGCGGCGAAGCTGCGCCTCATCGCCGAGACCGCGCAGGAGATCTGGGGTTGAGGCGGCACCCGCGCATCGGCGACCTGGCCGCCATCGGCATCCCCGAGCAGCCCGCCCTGTCCCCCGCCGGCACGCGGGCCGTCTACGTGCTGCGCACCTGCGACACCGCCGCGGACCGGAACGCGCGGGCGCTCTGGCGGGTGGACGTCCCCGGCGGGCGGCCCCGGCGGCTGACCCGCGGCCCGGCCGACACGGCGCCCGCCTGGTCCCCGGACGGGACGCGGGTCGCGTTCCTGCGCGCCCAGGACGGCCCGCCCCAGGTGTGGCTGCTCCCGGCCGACGGCGGCGAGCCCGAACCGCTCACCGGTCTGCCGCGCGGCGCGGGCGCCCCGGTGTGGAGCCCGGACGGCTCGGCGATCGCGTTCACCGCCCCCGCGGGACCGGCCGATGAGGCCGAGGGCCCGCTCGTGGCCGAGCGGCTCGACTACCAGGCCGACGGCCTCGGGCTCGTCGGTTCCGTGCGGCGGCACCTGCACGTGGTCGATGTCGCGACCGGACGGTGCAGGCAGGTCACCTCCGGGGACTGGCACGCCGGCGACCCGTGCTGGTCGCCGGACGGGGCGAGGCTGGCGTTCACCGCCGCCACGGCCCCCGACGCCGACCTGACGCTCCGCGCCCCGGTACACGTCGTCGACGCCGCCCGGGAGGGCGCGTCCCCCGAGGTCGCGGGCCTTCCGGAGGGGGCCGGCGGCACGGTCGCCTGGGCGCCGGACGGACGGTCGCTGCTGGTCGCGGGCACGACCGGCGCGCCGGTGGGGCACACCGGGCTGCTGCGGGTGCCGCTCGGCGGCGGGACGGCCGCGAACCTGTCCGCCCCGCTGGACCGCAACGTCATGACCGGCCACACGGGCTACCCGGGCGCGGTGCCCCAGTTCGGCGGCGACGGCCGCACCGTGTTCTTCTGCGTCCGCGACCGCGGCTGCACGCACGTCTACTCGGTGCCCGCGGACGGCGGCGAGCCGCGTCCGGTGGTCGGCGGCGCGGGGCGTGTCGTGTCCGCCATGTCGGTCGCCGGGGGCACGGCCGTGATCGTCCTCGCCACGCCCGCGTCGTTCGGTGAGGTCATCGCCGTCGACCTCGCCACCGGGGCGGAGACCGTGCTCACCGAGCACGGCGCCGAACTGGCCGGTACCGTCCCGTTCGTCCGGCGGGAGCGCGAGTTCACGATCTCCGACGGCACGGTCGTGCACGGCTGGCTCGTCCGCGACCCGGACGCGTCCGGCCCGCAGCCCCTCCTGCTCGACGTGCACGGCGGGCCGCACAACGCGTGGAACGGCGCCGCCGACGACGTGCACCTCTACCACCAGGAGCTGGCCGCGGCCGGCTGGACGGTGCTGCTGGTCAACCCGCGCGGCAGCGACGGCTACGGCGAGCGGTTCTGGCGGGCGGTCGAGGGCGCGTGGGGCACGGCCGACGCCGCGGACCTGCTGGAGCCGATCGACGCCCTGGTCGCCGCCGGCCTCGCCGACCCGGACCGGCTCGCCGTCACCGGCTACAGCTACGGCGGGTTCATGACCTGCTACCTCACCGGCCGGGACGGCCGCTTCAAGGCGGCGATCGCGGGCGGCGTCGTCGCCGACCTCACGAGCTTCGGCGGCGCCGCGCACGCGGGCCACGACCTGAGCGAGTTCGAGCTGGGCGGCCCGTTCTGGACGCGCCCGGACCGGTACGCGGCGATGTCGCCGCTGACGCGCGTGGACCGGGTGACCGCGCCGACGCTGATCCTGCACGGCGCGGACGACCGCGCCTGCCCCGCCGGCCAGGCCCAGCAGTGGCACACCGCGCTGCGCGAGCGGAACGTCCCGGCCCGGCTGGTGCTCTACCCGGGCGCCTCGCACATGTTCCTCCTGGACGGCCGGCCGTCGCACCGGATCGACTACAACCGCCGCGTCGTGGAGTGGGCCGAGCGGTACGCCGGCCGCGGGCGCGGAGGGCCGCACCGCGCGCCCGTCGACGCCGGGCACTGGGGGCGCCGGCTCGCCGAGCTCGCCGCGCGGCACCGCGTGCCCGGCGCGTCCCTCGGCATCCTGCGGCTGCGGGACGGCCACGAGGACGAGGTCGCCGAGGCCGCCTGCGGCGTCCTGAACAAGGACACCGGCGTGGAGACCACGACCGACTCGGTGTTCCAGATCGGGTCGATCACCAAGGTATGGACGGCGACCGTCGTGATGCAGCTCGTGGAGGAGAGCCTCCTCGACCTCGACGCGCCGGTCATCGAGGTGCTGCCCGAGCTGCGGCTGGCCGACCGCGAGGCCGCCAAGAGCGTGACCATGCGGCATCTGCTGACCCACACCAGCGGCATCGACGGCGACGTGTTCACCGACACCGGGCGCGGCGACGACTGCCTGGAGAAGTACACGGCCGTCCTCGCGGACGTGCCGCAGAACCATCCGCTGGGCGCGACCTGGTCGTACTGCAACGCCGGGTTCTCGCTGGCCGGGCGGGTGATCGAGAGGCTGACCGGCACGAGCTGGGACGCGGCCATGCGGGAGCGGCTGTTCGAGCCGCTCGGCCTGCGGCGCACGATCACGCTGCCCGAGGAGGCGCTGCTGCACCGCGCCGCCGTCGGCCACGTGAGCCCCGACGGGTCCGCGCCGCTGCGCGCCCCGGTGTGGCAGCTGCCGAGGTCCATCGGCCCCGCCGGGCTGATCGGCGCGTCCGCCGCGGACGTGCTCGCCTTCGCGCGCCTGCACCTGACCGGCGGGCGCGCGCCCGGCGGGGCGCGGCTGCTGAGCGAGGAGGGCGCCGCCGCCATGGCCGCCCAGCACGCCGAACTGCCGGACACCCGCACGCTCGGCGACTCGTGGGGGCTCGGCTGGATCCGGGACGCCTGGGACGGGCGGCGGCTCATCGGGCACGGCGGCTCGACGATCGGGCAGAACGCCTACCTGCAGTTGCTGCCGGACGCGGGCCTCGCCGTCGTCCTGCTCACCAACGGCGGCGACACCGACGGGCTGTACGAGGACCTGTACCGGGAGGTCTTCGCCGACCTCGCCGGCGTCGCCATGCGGCCCCCGCCGCGGCCGCCCGCCGGGCCCGTCGCCGCGGACATCGAGCCGCACCTCGGCACCTACGAGCGGGCCGGCTCGCGGCTGGAGGTGCTGCGCGGCGAGGACGGGCCCGTCCTGCGGGTGACGCGGACCGGCCCGCTGGCCTCGCTGCTGCCCGACACGGTGACCGAGCACCCGATGGCGGCGATCCAGGAGGACGTGTTCGCCGTCCGGGACCCCGGCACGGACAACTGGATGCCCGTGACCTTCTACGCCCTCCCGACCGGCGAGCGCTACCTGCACTACGGCCTGCGCGCCACCCCGAAGACCGGCTGAACGGGCGTCGGCGCGCCCCGCGACCGGAGTCTGACCTTTCGGTTAATGATGGGTGAAGTATCTCCCTGAGCAGGGATCGCGCTCCGCGGCCGGCAGTAGGCTCGCGGCGGACCCCGCGCAGGGCGGCGACGGGGACGGGGCGGGAGGGGAACCGGGCCGGTGAGCGTGATCAATGTGGGGCAGGCCGTCGTCCTCGGGATCGTGGAGGGCCTGACCGAGTTCCTCCCGGTGTCCTCGACCGGCCATCTGAAGATCACCGAGGGCCTGATGGGCATCCCGGTGGACGACAGCGCCGTCGTCGGGTTCACCGCCGTCATCCAGGTCGGCGCGATCGCGGCCGTCCTCGTGTACTTCTTCCGGGACATCCTCCGGATCGTCACCGCGTGGGGGCGCGGGATCGCCGACCCGTCCGAGCGGTACCACCACGACTACAAGTTCGCCTGGTGGGTCATCTTCGCGACCGTCCCCGTCGTCATCGTCGGCGTCGCCGCCAAGGACCTCATCGAGGGCCCGCTCGCCTCGCTGTGGGTGGTCGCCGGGTCGCTGCTCGCCGGCAGCGTCGTGATGTGGCTCGCCGACCGGCTCGGCCGGCACAAGCGCGGCGAGGACGACACGTCCTTCGCCGACGCGATGCTGATCGGGTCGTCGCAGATCCTCGCGATGCTGTTCCCCGGCTTCTCCCGGTCCGGCGCGACGATGTCGGTCGGGCTGATGCTGGGCCTGGACCGGGTCGCCGCGACCCGGCTGTCGTTCTTCCTCGGCATCCCCGCGCTGACCGGCGCGGGCCTCTACGAACTGCCCACCGCGCTCGGCTCCGGGGTGGACGCGCTGCCGCTGGCCGTCGGCACCGCCGTGTCGTTCGCTGTCGCCTACGCGTCCATCGCCTGGCTGCTGCGGTTCGTGGCGCGGCACAGCTTCACCTCCTTCGTGGTCTACCGGGTCATCGTCGGCCTGCTGCTGTTCGGGCTGCTCGGCGCCGGGACGCTGAACGCCTGAAAGATCACCGGGGATGGGGAAGACTGTCACGGTCCACACCTGCGACGAGGAACGGAGCCCTGACGATCGATGAACGACGCGATGTGGGCCGGAACCGTCACCATCACCGGGCACGGGGACGCCGGGCTTGAGGCGTACCTCGCCAGGCCGCTCGGCGACGCCCCGCGCGGCGGCGTGGTGGTGATCCATCACCTGCCGGGATACGACTCCGGCACGCGGGAGTTCGCCCGCACGTTCGCCGCGCACGGGTACGCCGCGATCGTGCCGAACCTGTACTCGCGGGAGGGCGCGGGCGCCGCCCCCGACGACCAGGCCGCCGCCGTCCGCGCCAAGGGCGGCGTGCCGGACGAGCAGCTCGTCGGCGACGTCGCCGGAGCCGCCGCGCACCTGAACGCGCTGGAGCACGCCAACGGGAGGATCGGCGTGATCGGCCACTGCTCGGGCGGCCGGCACGCGTTCCTCGCCGCCTGCTCCCTCGACCTCGACGCCGCCGTCGACTGCTACGGCGCGTTCGTGGTGAACGCCCCGCCCGCCGACTCGCCGCTGAAGATGACGCCGCTGCTGTCCATGGCGCCGGACCTGTCGTGCCCGCTGCTGGGCCTGTTCGGCGAGGACGACAAGTTCCCCGCACCGGACGAGGTCGCCGCGCTCGACGCGGAGCTCACCGGGCTCGGCAAGGAGCACGAGTTCCACAGCTACCCCGGCGCCGGGCACGCGTTCTTCGCCGTCGAACGGCCCTCGTTCCGGCCCGCCGCCGCCAAGGACGGCTGGGCGAAGATCTTCGCGTTCTACGGCCGCCACCTGAGCGCCTGAGAGGAGACCGCTATGTGCACCTACCAGACCGTGAAGGTGGAGCTGGACGGCGCGGCGAAGGGCGCGGCCGGCTGGTTCACGGTGACCGGCGGCGCCGTCTACGTCGACCACCCCTACCACGCGTGCCAGGAGCACACGGTGAACATCGACTTCACCAACCCGGGCGACGGCCCGTCCGCGCGGGTCGCGGTCGAGCTGACCGAGGAGGCGGCGCTGGCGCTGGTCGGCGCCATCCAGCAGGCCCTCGCCGCCGCCCCACCCGGCCTCGCGTCCGGCCAGGGCGCCGCCTAGCCGGGCGGGCAGGGGAGCATGACCTCGGCCGGGGGCGGGTCGGTGTGCAGGAGTTCGACCAGGTGCGCGCGGCGGTCGAGGACGGCGCGCTGGTTCACGTAGCCCTTGTCGGTGATCTCGCCGTGGGCCAGTGACGCCGGGTCGTCCAGGACGAGCAGCCGGGCGACCCGGCGCGACGCGCCGGTCGCGGTGCCGTTCAGCCGGTGCAGCGCGGCCCCGAGCGCCGCGCGGACGTCCGCGCACGCCGCCGCCTTGGCCGGGTTCAGCCAGACCATCGCGCCGACGCCGCCGGTGTCGTGCCCGGTGAGGACGGCGTCCGACACGAGGCCGCCGCAGGCGCTCAGCAGCGCCGAACGCAGGGTGCCGGCGCTGACCCACGTGCCGCTCGACAGCTTGAAGTCCTCGCTGATGCGGCCGTCGAAGACGAGGCCCCTGCCGGGGTCGGCGCCGTCGACGAGCCGGACGGCGTCGCCGGTGCGGTAGTAGCCGTCCTCGTCGAACGCCGCCCCGGTCCGCTCGGGGTCGTCCAGGTAGCCGGGGGTGACCGACGGCCCCTTCACGCGGATCTCCAGCTTCGGCCCGACCGGCGCGAGCTTGATCGAGACGCCCGGGATCGGGACGCCGATGCAGTCGCTGCGCCCGGAGGCGAAGTACGCCGAGGTCGCGGCGGGGGCGGTCTCGGTGGCGCCCCACGACGTCGTCATCGGCGCGGCCGACCCGGTGGACGCGGCGACCTTGGCGATGCCGTCCCACACCTGCTGGGGCAGTGCGGCGGCGGCATAGAAGACGTAGCGCATCCGGGAGAAGAACGCGGCGGCGAACTCGGAGTCGGCCTCCAGGTGGGGCAGCAGCGAGGCGTATCCGGCGGGGACGTTGAAGTAGACGGTCGGGCGCACGTCCGCCAGGTTGCGGACAGTACGCTCCACCAGGTCGGGTCCTGGGCGTCCGTCGTCGACGTAGAGGCTTCCGCCGTTCGCGACGGCGAGGCCCATGTTGTGGTTGCCGCCGAAGGTGTGGCTCCACGGCAGCCAGTCGAGCAGCACCGGCGGCTCCACGCCGAGGAACGGCCAGATCTGGCGGAGCGCCCGCTGGTTCGCGCACAGCATCCGCTGCGTGTTGAGCACGCCCTTGGGGCGGCCCGTCGACCCCGAGGTGAAGAGGATCTTGGCGACGGTGCCGGGGCCGACGCGGGCGAAGTGCGCGTCCACCTCGCCGGTCGGGACGGTGCGCGCCCACGCGCGGAAGGCGTCCCGTCCCGCGAGGCACGTCCCGCCGGCCGCCGCCAGCGCGGACGCGTAGGTGCCCGCCTCGTCGGCGAACACCACGGCGGGCCGAGTCAGCGCGGCCATGTCGCGGAGCTTGGCGTGGTCCGCGTCCAGCAGCGAGTACGCGGTGCTGACCGGGACGGCCGGCGATCCGATCGTGTAGCAGGCGAGCGTGAGCAGCAGGTGCTCGACCGAGTTGCCGGAGAGGATCATCACCGGGCGGCCGGACGCGCCGTGGTCGAGCAGCGCCTGCGCGAGGCCGTCCACCCGGCGCCGCGCCTCGCCGTAGGCGACCCGCCGCCAGCCGCCGCCGTCACGGTCGGCGCCGTCCCGGTCGGCGACGAGGAGCCGGCCCGGATGGGCGGCGGCGGCCTCCCGGAACAGGTGGGCCATGCTCGCGGCGTGCGGTTCGGGCGGCAGCGCCGACTCCAGGACGATCGAGCCGTCCGCGCGCCGCTCGGCGAGCGTCCTCGGTGTGGCGAACAGGTCCATCACTCACCTCGGTCCGCGTCGGGAATGCCGTGCGCGGACGGCCCGGGGCCGCCTCCCCGTGAAGCTATACAGTTTTTTAAAACAGCGTCAAGAGAACGTCGAACCTTCGGGTCACCGGGTGCGCGTGGCGTCGCTGCGGAAGTCGGTGTAGGTGTAGGGGTTGTCGAGGATCTTCGTCTCGGGGACGTCGGGGTTCATCCCCGCCGCCCACGCCTCCTCTCCCATGGACGAGCGCAGGTACTCGACCGTCGCCTCGACCTCGCGGCGGGCTGCGGCCAGGTCGGTGTCGACGAGGCGGTGGTCGTGCTTGACCACGCGCCCGTCCACCACGACGGTGTGGACGTCGCCGCGCTGCGCCTGGAACGCGACGTGCCCGTAGGGGTTGAGGACGGGGAAGGACACCGGCGAGTGCTCGTTCTTGATCAGGACCACGTCGGCCTTCCGGCCGGGCGCGAGGCTGCCGAGGTCGTCGCGGCCGAGCGTGCGGGCGCCGCCGCGGGTGGCCCAGTCGACGACCTGGTCGGCGCGCAGGTTGCAGTGGGTGACGGTGTCGCCCTTGCCGTGCGCCTCCAGGTGCATCCGGCAGCGGTCGGCGCCGAGCGTGGTGCGCATGGCGGAGAACAGGTCGCCGCTCCACCAGACGCTCGTGTCCATCGACAGCGACACCGGGATGTCGTGGTTGCGGATCACCCAGGTGGGCGGGTAGCCCTGCCCGGCGCTCTGCTCGCTCTCGGTGGACACGGAGATCGACCCGCCGGTGGCGGCGATGCGGTGGTAGGAGTCCGCCGACAGGGACGCGGCGTGCACGTACACGGTCTCGGGCGTCATGAACCCGGCTTCGTACATCTGCCTGATGCCCTCGTCGCTGGTCGCGCCCCAGACACCGGCGTGCGTGGTGACGGGCACGCCGAGCTCGCGGGCGGCCTCGAAGGCGGCCTTCTCCGGGAAGGACGGGTCGCCGACCACGTCGAACGCGACCTGGAAGCCGAGCATGTCGCCCCCGGCGAGCTCGCCGGCGAGGGCGCGGAACTCCGGCGTCGCCGTCCATTCGGCGGGCGGGGCCTGGATGTTGCCGTAGGCGAGGACGAACCGCCCGGGCACCGAGCGCAGCGCGTCCACGGCGGCGGCGGCGTGGTCCGGGGTCTGCAGGCCGTGCGACCAGTCGACGACCGTGGTGACACCGGCGTCGATCGCCTCGATCGCGGCGAGCAGGTTCCCGGCGTGGACGTCCTCCGGGCGGAACCGCTTGCCGTGCTCCAGGTAGTACCAGACGAAGTACTGCGTGAGCGTCCAGTCGGCGCCGTAGCCGCGCATCGCGGTCTGCCACATGTGCCGGTGCGTGTCGATCATGCCGGGCATCACGATGCCGCCGGACGCGTCGATCTCGGCGGTGCCGTCCGGCACCGGCAGGTCCGGGCCGACCGCGCTGATCCGGTCGCCCTCGATGAGGACGTCGGCGCGGTCCAGGACCTCGTGCCCGTCGGTCATCGGCAGCACCATGCCGCCGCGCAGCACCAGGGGACGCCCCGGCTCGAACTCGCTCATCATCGTTCTCCTCGTCTCGGGACCCGACCGCCGGGAGCAGCCACGGACCGATGTCCGCTATACGGTCAAACCTGCATGGAGCCACTCTCGTCACCGCTAGTCAAAGTGTCAACCACTTGACCGTCGTGGATATGAACGTGCCAGAATCGCAGTGACGGACGAATGTCCGTTGAACGGACGAAGATGCGCGCAAGCGATGAGCAAGGGAGCCGGATGACTGACGACACCACACGCGGCGGGCCGCTCTCGGGGGTGCTGGTGGCGGACTTCTCCCGGATCCTCGCCGGACCCTACGCGACGATGCTGCTGGCCGACCTGGGCGCGGACGTGATCAAGGTGGAGGGGCCGAAGGGCGACGACACCCGCACGTGGACGCCGCCCGCCCGCGGCGACGTCGCGACCTACTACCTCGGCGTCAACCGGGGGAAGCGCTCGATCGCGCTGGACCTGCGGGACGAGAAGGACGCCGCGGCCGCCCGCGAGCTGGCGCGCCGCGCCGACGTCCTGATCGAGAACTTCAAGCCGGGCGGCCTCGCCCGCTTCGGCCTCGACTACGACGCGGTCCGCGCCGCCAACCCCGGCATCGTCTACAGCTCGATCACCGGGTTCGGGGCGGGCGCCGGGCGGAAGGTCCCCGGCTACGACCTGATGGTGCAGGCGATCTCCGGGCTGATGAGCCTGACCGGCGACCCGGACGGCCCGCCGTATCGCGCCGGCATCTCGGTGTTCGACGTGATGGCGGGCAACCACGCCGCGATCGGCATCCTCGCGGCGCTGCGGCACCGCGACGCGACCGGCCGGGGCCAGCTCGTCGAGGTGAACCTCCTGTCGTCGGCGCTGACCGGGCTCGTCAACCACAGCTCCGCCTACGTCGCCGGCGATACCGTCCCCTACCGGATGGGCAACGCGCACCCGAGCGTTTTCCCCTACGAGCCGCTGCCGACCGCCGACAACGACCTGATCGTCACCGCGGCCAACGACGGCCAGTTCCGCAAGCTGTGCGAGGTGCTCGGCATCCCGGACGTCCCCGACGACCCGCGGTTCGCGACCAACGCCGACCGCACCGCCAACCGCGCCGAGCTGCGCCCGATCCTGGTGGAGCGGCTGAAGCTGCACGGCGCGGTCGAGTGGTTCGAGCTGCTGGTGGACGCGGGCGTGCCGAGCGGCCCGATCAACACGATCGACGGCGGCTTCGCGATGGCCGAGCGCTTCGAGCTGGACCCGGTCGTGGTCGTCGGCGAGGACGCGGACGCGGTGCCGACGACCCGGCACCCGATCCGCTTCTCCGAGACGCCCGCGAGCTACCGGCTGCCGCCGCCCGGTCTGGACGAACACGGTGCCGAGCTGCGTCAATGGCTGTCGGAGCCGCAGGGGGACGAGGGGCCGCAGGAGGGCGACCGTGGCTGACACTCCGGAGTACCCGACCGCGCTGGGCGCGTCCAGCCGGGAGACGATCACGCTGCTGGGCCACGACCTCGCGCGGGACGTGATGGGCGAGGTCGGGTTCGGTGAGCTGGCGTTCTGGCTGGCGGCGCAGCGGCGGCCCACAGCCGGCGAGACGCGGGTCTTCGAGGCGGTCCTCGCCGCGCTCGCCGACCACGGCTTCACCCCGACCGCGATCGTCACGAGGCTGACGTACCTGTCGGCGCCCGACTCGGTGCAGGGCGCGCTCGCCGCCGGGCTGCTGGGCGGCGGGTCCCGGTTCCTCGGCGTCACCGAGGACACGGGCCGCTTCCTGCACGACGTCCTGACCTCGGTGGACGGCGACCTGCCGTCCGACGACGCGGGCTGGGACGCGCTGGCGCTGCGGACCGTCCAGCGGGAGCGGGAGGCGAAGCGGTTCGTCCCCGGCCTCGGCCACCACGTCCACAAGGACGGCGACCCGCGCACCCCGCGGCTGATGCGGATCGCCACCGAGGAGGGCCTGTACGGCCCGCACCTGTCGCTGTTCGCCGCGATCGGCCGCGTCCACCCCGAGGTGCTCGGCAAGACGCTGCCGCTGAACGGCGCCGGCGTGTGCGGCGCCGCGCTCGCCGACCTCGGCCTGCCGCTGGAGCTGCTGCGCGGGTTCGCGCTCCTCGCCCGCACCGCCGGGCTCATCGGGCAGCTCGCCGAGGAGCTGCGCAACCCCGTCGGCAACGAGATCTTCCTGTCGGTGGACCTCAACAACCGGTCCGTCGCCCCCGATCCCTACACCCCCGAGGACCGTCATGGCTGAACTGGTCGCTGTGATCGCTTCGACCCACCACCCCTTCTACTACCGCGCGAGCACCGCGACCGGAGAGGACCGCCCCGACTTCGCGGACGAGTGGGTCCGCAAGATCGAGGCGTTCCGCGAGACGCTGACGAAGGCCCGCCCGGACGTCCTGGTGATGGTCGGCTCCGACCACTTCCACCAGCTGTGGCTGGACAACATGCCGCAGTTCCTCATCGGCAAGGCGCCCTTCTACGACGCGAACTGGTACAACGAGGAACGCGAGTTCGGGCTGCCGCGCATGCTGTTCACCGGGCAGGAGGACCTGTCGGAGTACATGCTGCGCGAGGGCCTGGACGCGGGCTTCGACCTCGCGTTCTCCAACGAGCTGCGCATCGACCACTCGATCACGTGCCCGATCATCACGCTGCGCCCGCAGAACGACCTGCCGATCGTCCCCGTCTACACCAACATCTTCGCGCCGCCGCTACCGCGGCCGAAGCGGTTCGTGCAGCTCGGGCGGACGATCCGGGAGCTTGTGGAGTCGTGGCCGGGGAACCAGCGGGTCGCGGTCATCGGCACCGGGCACCTGTCCCTGGAACTGGGCGGCCCGCGCCAGTTCGGCCCGCACGGCCCCGACCCCGAGTTCGACGCGAAGGCCGTCGAGTGGATCTCCTCCGGCGACATCGAGGGCTGCCTGTCGGAGGTGACGCTCGACAGCCTCCACGCGCCCGGCAACGCCACCCACGGCTTCATGGACTTCATGCTGATGATGGGCGTCGCCGGCGAGGGCCGGAAGGCCGACTACGTCGACACCTACGACCTGTTCCACACGATGGAGGCCTACTTCACCTGGTACCCGAACGGAGCGGGCGAGTGAGCAAGTACCTGCTGAACAAGTTCCTCTACACCGTCGACCGCGACCCCGACCTCGTCGAGCGCTATCGGGACGAGCCGGAGGCGACCGTGGCGTGGTGGGAGGAGGAACAGGCCAACCGCATCATCAACTGCCATGGGGGCGAGTCGTCCACCTGGCTGAAGTTCGGCGACGAGGAGCGCGCCGCGCTCGCCGGCCACGACTACCCGAAGCTGTTCGAGCTGGGCGCGCACCCGTTCCTCACGCTGACGCTGTTCATCGCGATGTTCGAGCGCGACTACGACGAGCCGCTCGGATTCCAGCTGGAGTACGCGCGTCGGGTCTCGCACGTCACGCTCCCCTACCCCGACATCGCGACCTGAGCCGATGCGCGCCGCAGAGATCAGGGAATGCGGGCGCCCGCCCGTGGTGGCGGACCGGAACCCGCCCGCGCCGGGCGGCGGCGAGGTCCTGGTGGACGTCCTCGCCGCGCCGATCACGCCGCTCGACCTGCTGTGCGCGAGCGGGACGTCCTACTTCGGGACGCCCGCGACGCCGTACGTGCCGGGCGTCCAGGGCGTCGGGACCTCCGGCGGCCGGACGGTCTGGTTCCCGAGCCCGGCCGGGATGGCGCCGGGCGACGGGAGCATGGCCGAGGTCGCGGCCGTCCCGGAGGCCTCGCTCGTCGAGCTGCCGGACGGCGTCGACCCGGTGCGGCTGGCGGCCCTCGGCCTGTCGGCCGTCGCCGCGCACATGGCGCTGACCTGGCGCGGCGAGCTGGCCGCCGGGGAGCAGGTCGTCGTGCTGGGCGCGGGCGGGGTCGTCGGGCAGGCCGCCGTGCAGCTCGCCCGGACGGCGGGCGCACGGCGGGTCGTCGCCGGCGCCCGGTCACCGGACGCGCGGGCACGTGCTCGGCAGGCCGGGGCGGACGCGGTCGTCGCGCTCGACACGTCCGACGTGGCCGAGCTGGCCCGCCGCTTCGCCGAGGCCGCCGACGGGGCCGTGGACCTGGTGCTCGACCCGCTGTTCGGTGCGCCGGCGGCGGCAGCGGCCCGGACGCTGCGTGCCGGCGGGCGGCTGGTCAACCTCGGGAGTTCGGCGGACGAGACGTGCCCGATCGACTCCGCCACCCTCCGCGGGAAGTCGCTGCGGCTGCTCGGCTACACCAACAACGAGCTGTCGGCCGGGCAGCGGGCGTCCTCGATCGCGTTCGTCGCGGAGCAGGCCGCCGCCGGGCGGCTGGCCGTCGCCCACGAGACCGTGCCCCTGGAGGACGCGGCGGAGGCGTGGCGGCGCCAGGGCGAAGGGACGGCGGCGGGGCGGATCGTCCTCACCCCGCGGTGACCTGCGGCACGGTCTCCAGGCGGGCGAAGTCGGCGCTGATCTCCCCCGCCGTCTGCAGCAGCAGCGGGAGGTACTCCTCCAGGAGCTGCTCGACGGGCGTCTCGGCGGCGTGCGTGTTCACGTTGATGCCCGCGATGACCGTGCCGGAGCCGTCCCGCAGCGGCGCCGCGACCGACCGGATGCCGCGCGCGAGCTGCTCGTCGGTCAGCGCCCAGCCGCGCGCCCGCACCTCGCGCAGCTCCGCGTCCCGCTCCGCCCGGCCGAGCCGGACGCGGGGCTCCAGGCCCGAGCGGGTCGGCTCGGCGAGGACCCGGTCGACCTCGTCCGGGTCGAGCGCGGCGAGCTGCACCTTGCCGAGCGAGGTCTGCAGCGCCGGGAACCGGGTGCCGATCTGCACCGCCAGCGCGACGATCTTCGGGACGGCGACGCGCGCGACGTAGACGATGTCGGACCCGTCGAGCTGCGCGATGGAGCACGACTCGTTCGTCCGGGCGACGAGCCGCTCCATGTGCGGGCGGGCCACGTCCCACAGGCCCATGGACCGGACGTAGGCGACGCCGAGGCCGAGGACGCGCGGGGTCAGGGAGTAGCCGCCGTCGTCCGCGCGCACGTAGCCGAGTTCCCGCAGCGTCAGCAGGATGCGCCGGGCGGTCGGCCGGGCCAGCCCGGTCGCCTCCGCGACCTGGGCGAGGGACATGGCGGGCCGCCGCGCCTCGAAGGCGGTGATGACCTCCAGACCCCGGGCCAGCGCCTCGATGAAATCAGGTCCGGTGCCTTCCCGTGGCATCGATCATCCCCTCGCCGCCCGTCCGCTTCGTCAATCGTCCATCATACGGACAACTGACCGCCCACCCGGAACGCCCCCCGCGCATCGTTGATCTGCGGCGTGTTGTTGTTATGCGGGCCCGGATAACAACAACACGCCGCAGGTCAACGGAGGAAGCGGAAGAGGGCTTGGAGGACGCAGGCCGGCTTCTGGCCGTTCTCGATCTCTACGGTCAGGTCGGTGGTCACCTGGGCGCCGCCGGTGATGTCCGCGACGTCCGCGAGGGTGCCGGAGAGGCGGATGCGGGAGCCGGCGGGGACGGGGGCCGGGAAGCGCACCTTGTTCAGGCCGTAGTTGATCTTCGTGGTGACGCCGGTGACGTCCAGTAGCTCCGTCCAGAGGGGGATGACCAGCGAGAGCGTCAGGTAGCCGTGCGCGATCGGGACGCCGAACGGGCCGTCCTTCGCCCGCTCGGGGTCGACGTGGATCCACTGGTGGTCGTCGGTGGCGTCGGCGAACGTGTTGATGCGGGCCTGGTCGACCTCCAGCCAGCGACTGGTGCCGAGCGAGCCGCCGGCCAGGCTCCTCAGGTCCTCGAACGCGACGGTCGTGCTCATGCCTTCTCCTTGTCGCCGCCGAGGCGCAGGGCGCGGACGGCGTTGTCCTTGAGGATCTTGGGGCGGACGTGCGGCTTGATCTCCAGCGCGTCGAAGTCGCGCCGCCACCGGTCCGGGGTGATGACCGGGTAGTCGGAGCCGAACAGCACCTTGTCCTGCAGGAGGCCGTTGGCGTAGCGGACGAGCTGCGGCGGGAAGTACTTCGGCGACCAGCCGGACAGGTCGATGTAGACGTTCGGCTTGTGCGTGGCGACCGCGAGCGCCTCGTCCTGCCAGGGGAAGGACGGGTGCGCCATGATGATCGTCAGGTCGGGGAGGTCGACGGCGACGTCGTCCAGCAGCATCGGGTTCGACAGGCCGAGCCGGATGCCGCCGCCGCCCGGCATGCCCGCGCCGATCCCGGTCTGCCCGGTGTGGAACAGGGCCGGGACGCCGTGCTCGGCGGCGACCTCCAGCAGCGGGTACGCGCTGCGGTCGTTGGGCGCGAAGCCCTGCAGGGACGGGTGGAACTTGATGCCGCGCATCCCGTGTTCCTCGATCAGGCGGCGGAACGTCCGGGCCCCGGCGCGCCCCTTGGCGGGGTCGACGCTGGCGAACGGGATCAGCACGTCGGAGTGCCCGGCGGCCCGGTCGGCGATCTCCTCGTTGGAGATGGCGGGGTGCCCGGTGGCGTTCTCGATGTCGACGGTGAACACGACGGCGGCCAGGCGCCGCTCGCGGTAGTAGGACGCGATGTCGTCGATCGTGGGCGTGCGGTTCTGGTCCGCGCCGAAGTACTTCGCGGACGCCTCCATGAAGTCGTCCGGCAGGGAGAGGTGCCCGTGCAGGTCGGACTCGACGTGCACATGGACGTCGATCGCCTCCAGGGCGTCCAGGTCGAGGCCGCTCACCGGGGCTGCTCCTCGGGCAGGTTCTCCCCCACGCTCTGCTGGTGCTCGGCGAAGACCGCCGGCCAGGCGGCGGCGATGTCGGCGGCGGCCCAGCCGCCGTCCCGGTAGGCGGCGACGGCCTGGGTCGGGTGCGTCCACAGCGAGAGCCGGTCGCCGCCGACGCCGATCGCCTGCCCGGTGATGCCGGACGCGGCGTCCGAGGCGAGGAAGGCCACCAGCCCGGCGGCGTCCTCGGGCGTGCCGAACGCCAGCGCGCGGCGGGCGAACGGCGGCATCTGCTCGCCCCGCCGCATCGCCTCGACGTAGGGGGCGAGCGCGGGGATCGTCTCGGTCATCGCGGTCGCCGCGACCGGGACGATCGCGTTCACGGTGACGTTCGCGCGGGCCAGTTCCATCGCCCAGGTGCGGGCGAACCCGATGATCCCGGCCTTGGCCGCCGAGTAGTTGGTCTGCCCGAAGTTGCCGCGCTGCCCGGCCGGGGAGCCGACCAGGACGAGCCGGCCGCCGTCGCCCTGCTCGCGGAACCGGCGCGCCGCGGCGCGGGCGCAGGTGAACGTGCCCCGGAGATGGACCTGGACGACGGTGTCGAAGTCGTCGTCGGTCATCTTCCACAGCACCCTGTCGCGCAGGACGCCGGCGTTGGTCACCATCACGTCGAGCCGGCCGAACTCCGCCACCGCCCGCCCGACCAGCGCGTCGGCGGTCTCCGCGGAGCCGACCTCGGCGGGGTGCGCGACGGCCCGCCCGCCCGCATCGCGGATCTGCTTCGCCGCGGCCTCGGCGGTGGCCGCGTCCGCGTCGTTGACCACGACGGCCGCGCCCGCGCGGGCCAGTTCGCCGGCATAGGCGAGGCCGAGGCCGCGCCCGGCGCCGGTGACCACCGCCACCTTCCCGTTCAGCCCGTTCAGCTCCATTGCCACCTTCCCGAATCCGCTTCCGTTCCCTAGAAGCTAGATTCGTCTATGTCGTGCGTCAAGATTTCATCGAATAAGCTCGGTCACAGCGGGAGGGCGGCACGGCATGGTGTGATGTCCCCCGATGGCGACCACGGCGACGGGGGGACGGGGCATGACCGCGGAGCAGGAGGCGTCCACGAGCGCACGGCCGCGCCGGCGCGCTCCGCAGCAGCTGCTGTTCAGCTTCCTCGGCTCGCTCGTCCTCGACCACGGCCGCCCGCCGATCAGCTCGCGGGTCTTCCTGCACGTCCTCGACGACCTCGGGGTCGCCGAGGCGGCGGGCCGCGCCACGCTCGCCCGGATGACCCGCAAGGGGCTGCTCGCCCGCGTCCGGGAGGGGCGCACCGCCCGGTTCTCGCTCACCCCGTGGGCCGAGGAGCTGCTGCGCGAGGCGACGCCGCGGGTCCGCTCCGCGCACCCGTTCACCCATCCGGGCGGCGAGTGGACGCTGCTCAGCTACTCCATGCCGGAGAGCCGCCGCGACCTGCGCCACCAGATCCGCGCCCGGCTCATCTGGGCCGGGTTCGGCGGGCTGCGGGACGGGTTGTGGATCGCGCCCGGCCGGGTCGACATCGCCGCGGTCTTCGACGGGCCCGAGTTCGCCGAGCTGGGCGGGCTGGCCGACGCGTTCTACTCCGTCCCGGTCGAGGGCACCGACGTGCCGCGGCTGCTGCGCCGGGCGTGGGACGTCGAGGCGATCCGCGCCGAGCACGAGGCGTTCATCGCGACGTGGACGCCGGACCGCGCGCGGACCGGGCACCCGCTGACCCGGCTGACCCTGCTCGGCGCCGACTGGCTGCAACTGCTGCGCACCGACCCCGGCCTGCCCGCCGAGCACCTCCCGGCCGGCTGGCCCGCCGCCGCGTCCACCGCCCTGTACCGGGAGCGGTTCGCCGTCCTCGAACCGGACGCGGCCGAGCAGCTCGGCAAGCTCCTCGCCGACGACGCCGGGCGCCGCTGAACCCGGCCGCCCGCATACCGAGCCCACGCGGAGGATTTCCGAGCCGCCGTTTAAGGAATGGCCGAAAAGCGGAATCGGGGAGCGAGTCGCCGAGATGATCTAGCGGACGGGCGCGGCGCACCGTACCTTGACTGCATCGCCTTGCTCGTCATCACGAGCTCGTCATCAGCACCGCGCTCATCGGGGAGCCGCCCGCTGCATGGGCGCGCTCCCACGCGTCCGTGGAAAGGGCCGCAATGGAGAACCCGCTCGTCATCGACCCGACCGGCAGCGATGTCCAGGGGGAGGCCGCGAAACTGCGGGCCAAGGGCCCGGTGACGCCCGCGGAACTGCCCGGCGGCGTCACCGTGTGGGCGGTCACCGGCCAGGAGCAGCTCAAACGGCTGCTGGCCGACCCCCGCGTCTCGAAGGACCCGAATCTGCACTGGGCGAAATGGATCAGCGGCGAGGTCGGCGAGGAATGGCCGCTCAGCCTGTGGGTGTCGGTGAAGAACATGTTCACCGCCTACGGCGAGGAGCACCGCCGGCTGCGCGCCATCGTCTCCCGCGCGTTCACCCCGCGCCGCACCGAGGTCCTCCGGCCGGACGTCGAGCGGATCACCGCCGGCCTGCTGGACGGGCTCGCCGCGTCCCCCGGCGGGCGCGCCGACTTGCGCGAGGCGTTCGCCTACCCGCTGCCGATCGAGGTGATCTGCCGGCTGTTCGGCATTCCGGACGCGAGCCGGCCGGCGCTGCGGCGCTGCGTGGACGGCATCTTCAACACCGCGCTGACGCGGGAGGAGGCGGTCGCCAACCAGCTGGAGATGTACGGCATCCTGCAGGACTTCGTCGCGTTCCGGCGCCGCGAGCCCGCCGACGACCTGGCCGGCGTCCTCATCTCCTCCCGCGACGAGGACGGCTCGCGGCTGAGCGAGACCGAGCTGGTCGACACGCTGATCCTGATGATCTCGGCCGGGCACGAGACGACGGTGAACCTGCTCGACCAGGTGATCACCGCGCTGCTGACGCACCCGGAGCAGCGCGCGCTCGTCCGGTCCGGGCAGGTGCCGTGGACCGAGGTGATCGAGGAGGCGCTGCGCTGGCAGGCGCCCGTCGCGAACCTGCCGCTCCGCTACGCCGTCGAGGACATCGACGTGGACGGCGTCACGATCGGGAAGGGCGAGGCGATCCTCGCCGCCTACGCGGCGGCCGGGCGCGACCTTTCCCTGCACGGCGACGACGCCGACCTGTTCGACCTCGAGCGCGCGAACAAGGAGCACATCTCCTTCGGCCACGGCGCGCACTTCTGCGTGGGCTCGCATCTCGCGCGGATGGAGGCCGAGATCGCACTGCCCGCGCTTTTCGAGCGCTTCCCGGATATGGAGCTCGCGGTCGACCCGTCGGAACTGCGCCCGGTGGAGTCGTTCATCTCCAACGGCCACCGCTCGCTGCCGGTCGTCCTGAATTCCTAGATTTCCCGCCGCGCTCTCCCGGTCCGCCGGAATTGGTCAGCCGGCGTCGCGGCGCGCCTTCGCCCGGCGTTTTCCCTCGTGCATCGCCTGCACCCGGGCGATCGGGATCGTGTGCCCGTGCTCGACCAGGTCGGCGGGCAGGGCCTGGGGTTCCGGCATGAGGCCGGCCCACGGGTCCCGCTCGCCGAGGACGCCGAGCGCGGTCCTGATCGTGAAATCGGCCGGGGCGACGCCGTCGAGGTCGTCCCACGGGACGGGGAACGAGACCGGAGTGCCGGGCCGGATGCGCGGGCTGTAGGCGGCGGCCACGGTCGCGCCGCCCGCGCGGGTCGAGTCGAGGAACACCTTGCCGCCGCGGTCCTCGCGGATGAACGCCGTCGTCGCGAGACCGGGGTCGAGCCGCTCGGCGCGGACGCCGAGCGCGCGGGTGGCGGCGGCGTCCTCGGCGGACGCCCGGCCGTCCAGCGGCACGAACACGTGCACGCCCTTGGCGCCGCTGGTCTTCACCGCGCCCCGCAGGCCGGAGTCGTCCAGCGCCCGCCGGACGAGGTGCGCGGCGCGGACGGCCGCGGCGAACGCGTCCTCCCCCGGCGGGTCGATGTCGATGACCAGGTGGGTGGGACGGTCGGGCGCGGCCGCGCGGAACAGCGGCGGGTGGTACTCGACGGCGCGCTGGTTGGCGAACCACAGCAGGGTGGGCCGGTCGTCGCACAGCGCGTACGCCACCTCGCGCCGGGACGTCTCGGCCCACATCTTCACCGACCGCACCCACTCGGGTGCGTACTTCGGAAGATTCTTCTGCATGAACGGCTTCTGGCCGCGCAGCACGCGGATCACCGACAGCGGACGCCCGGCGAGCTGCGGGACGATGCGCCCGGCGACGGCGTCCAGGTAGTCGACCAGGTCGCGTTTCGTCGCGTCCGCCCCTGCGAACAGGGGCTGGTCCAGGTTGGTCAGCCGGACCCCGGCACGCTCCTCTTCGGCGCTCACCCCACCACCTTCGCACGCGCCTCCGACAACCGGTCGGGTAGCGTCGCGTCCATGTACGTTCCGGCGCATTTCTCCGCGGGCGACGCCGAGGTCCAGGACCTGCTGGCCGGGTGCGAAGCCGCCGACCTGGTGACGAGCACGCCGCAGGGGCTCATCGCCACGTTCCTGCCGGTGCTCTACGACCCGTCGGCGGGCGAGCACGGCGCGATCCTGGCGCATGTCGCCCGCAACAACGACCAGTGGCGCGAGCCCGCGGCCGGGGAGTCGCTGTTCATCCTGCACGGCCCGGACGCGTACGTGTCGCCGTCCTGGTACCCGTCCAAGCGTGAGCACGGGCGCGCGGTGCCGACGTGGAACTATCTGACCGCGCACGTCTACGGCCGTCTCGTCGTCCACGACGACCCCGCGTGGGTGGAGTCGATGGTGCGCGCCCTGACCGAGCGCCACGAGAGCGGCCGTGAACCGTCGTGGTCGGTGGACGACGCCCCGCCGAAGTTCATCGCGGGGCAGCTGCGCGCGATCGTCGGCCTGGAACTGGTCATCACCCGCATCGAGGCCAAGGCCAAGATGAGCCAGAACCGTTCCGAGGCCGACCGTGCCGGGGTCGTCGAGGGCTACCTGGCCGAGGGCGACACCGCGATGGCCGAGGCCGTCCGCGACGCCTAGTCCCGCCCGGCCCTCCTCGCCGGCGCGCTCCCCCTCAGCCGAGCGGATCGAGAGTCGTGGTGACGCGGGGGTCGTGGCCAGCGGCGCAGGTGTGGGACGCGAGGTCGGCGCCGACGCCCAGCGCGGTGGGGATGAGGCGGTTCGTGCGGAACGCGATGCCGGGGTCGCGGAGCATCGGGTTGGCGCCCGGGACCACCTCCGCGAGCAGCACGAACGTCGGGTCGATGACCTTGGTGACGCCGTCCTCGTCCTCGACCTCCACCCAGGCGTGCACGAGGTCGGGCAGGCCGACCAGCCAGCCGATCCGCGTCGTCGCGGGGATGCCCTCCTCGCGGCACAGGCGGGCGATGTAGCGGCTGGCGGACCCGCAGCTCGCGAACCCGCGCGGGATGAGGGACTCGTCGCTCCGCATCGCCTCGGGGAGCCGCAGCCAGCGCAGCTCCGCGCCCATGAACTCGCGCAGGATCGCGCGGAGGACGGGCGAGCGCAGCACCGGGCAGTCGCCGACCGTCCGCAGCACGGCGGACAGGGTGAGCGCGGGCCCGGCCGCGCGCGCGGTCGCCGACGTCCCGGCGGGGACGTTGCGCGCCGCGCCCGCCGGATGGGCACGGACCTGGCGGACCTTCCCGCCGTAGGCGCCGGTCCGCGGCCGGGCGAGGGCGTTGCGGGCGCCGGGGGCGCAGCCGTCCGGGGCGCCGCAGGCGACGCTCAGCTCGAACCGGGACATGCGCGGCGTGATGAGGTCCTCGCAGGACGAGCGGGTCCAGCCCAGGGCGGCCGCGACACCCCGCTCGATCCCGGTGCGCCCGGAGCCGGAGTACAGGGCCAGGTTGAAGACGTCCCGCGCGTCGAGCCGCTCCCGGCCGCGCTCGCCGGTGGCCGGGAGCCCGTGCCGGATCAGGTCGGCCACCGTGCGCTCGTCGCAGGCGAGCATCGAGGCGGCCTCGGCCCGGCCGGTGTCGGGACGGTGGTACTCCGGGGGGATGACGAGGATGCCGTCGAGCGTGCGCAGCAGGGGGTGGGCGGCGGCACGGCCCATGTCAGCGCTTCACGAAGCGGTAGTCGGACGGATCGAGGCGGCGGGTGCGGCGGCGGTAGTCGAGCATCGAGCCCGGCCAGTTGCTGGCGTTGCGGCCGCCGTCCCGCACGTACCAGCTGCTGCAGCCGCCGGCGTTCCAGACCGTCCCGCCGAGGCGGCGCTGGAGGCGCTCGTCGAAAGCGGAGAGCACACCCTCGCGGACGTCCATGTACAGCACCTCCGGGTCGCGCAGCGCACGAACGGCCTGCACGATGTAGGCGATCTGGCTCTCCAGCATGTGTACCACCGACCCGGAACCGACGTTGGTGTTGGGCCCGTACATCAGGAAGAAATTCGGGAAACCGGCGACGGCCAGGCCGAGGTAGGCGCGCGGCCCGTCCCGCCAGGCGTCCTCCAGCGCACGGCCGTCCAGCCCCGCGACGCGCATCGGCGCGACGAAGCCGTGCGACCGGAAGCCGGTGCCCATGATGATGGTGTCGGCCTGGTGCGACCTCCCGTCGGCGGTGACGACCGCGTCCGGCGTGACCTTGACGATCGGGCTGGTGACGACGTCCACCTGCGGCAGGTTGAGCGTCCGGTAGTAGTCGCTGGACACGAGGACGCGCTTGCAGCCCAGCTCGTACTCCGGCGTCAGGTTCTTGCGCATCTCCTTGTCGCGCACCGACCAGCGCGTGGTGCGGCACAGCGCACGGATGTGCGCCGACAGCACCCGGCGCCCGCGCGGCGCGATCAGCATCGGGTTGAGCAGCACCTCGAACCAGACGAAGACCCCGAGCCGGGACAGCCGCTGCAGGACGGGGAGCCGCCGGTTGAGCCAGGACCGGGCGCGGGGGTAGCGGCGGTCCCACTTCCAGCCCACCCACTGCGGCTCGCGCTGGAACACCGTCAGCTTCGCGGCCTGCGGCGCGATCCGCGGGACGAACTGGACGGCGCTCGCCCCGTTGCCGACGACGGCGATCTCCCGTCCGGCGAGGCCGTGGCCGTGGTCCCACTGCGCGGAGTGGAAGACGGTGCCGCCGAACGACTCCAGGCCCGGGATGTCGGGGACGGACGGCCGGCTGAGCTGCCCGCACGCCGAGACGAGCACGTCCGCGACGCGGGTCTCGCCGCCGGCGGTCCGCAGGTTCCACCGGCCGGACGCGGCGTCGAAGCCGGCGGCGGTGATCTCCGTGCCGAACGCCATGTGCTCCATGACGCCGTGCTTGCGGGCGCACTCGCGCAGGTAGTCGAGGATCTCGGGCTGCGGCGCGAACCTGCGCGACCAGTCGTGCTTCGGCTCGAAGGAGTAGGAGTACAGGTGCGAGGGCGCGTCGCAGGCGGCGCCCGGGTAGGTGTTCTCGCGCCACACCCCGCCGACGTCCCCGGCCCGCTCGAACACGGTGAACTCGGTGAGGCCCGCGCGTTTCAGGCCGATGGCGAGTCCCAGCCCGCTGAACCCGCTCCCCACGATCGCGACCGACGGTCCGCCCATGGCAACGTCCCTTCAAGCGCCCACGCCACCCTAACCGCTAATTGGCGGACCGCCAATAGTGGACCGAACGAGATTCCGGCCGCCTCCCCGGCGCCGCCCGCGGCGGCCGGGTCAGCGTGGCCGCCAGGGCGATTCCGGGGACGTGGGACGAGGGTCGGCGCTCACCCGGAGGGCGTAGGTGGGCGTCGGCGACGGCTCGACGGGACCGAGGTAGGCGTGCCCGGTCAGATGGCACCAGGCGGGGAGATCGATGGGCGCCGCCGGATCGGTGGCCATCAGGTGGACGACCGTGCCGGGCGCGAGCTCCGCGAGATGCCCGCGCAGCTCCAGCAGGAGGCGCACGCAGGAGCGGTCGCCGCCGTCGATCACCACTGGGTCCGCGCCCACTCCCACACCCCACTCACTCACACCCCGGTTCTAGCAGCCCGCAGGGTGAAATATAGGGCTTTGTCGCGACATGACAGGAGGAGGGACGACCCGAGCGCCCTCCGGGGGCCCGAAAGCGACAGGACAGGATGAAACGCCAGGGAACGCGTCCGTCCCCGATATGAGGGAGGGACGTCCTAGACTTGACCCTTCCTTTGAGGTTTCGTCCAGGATCAACGCTTACAGTCGCAGTGAAGTACCCCCCGTTGTCACTCAGGTGAGGAATCCGACTTTGGGGCGAACCATGGATCTCGGAGCAGCGCGGGTGGAGATCACGCAGACCTGCGGGACGCTGACGTTCCCCGACGAGGTCGACCTGAGCAACGGCGAGGAGATCCTCGCGCAGGCCATGCGGCTCCTCGACTCCGGGACACCGGCCCTGATCCTCGACCTCACCGACTGCGCGTTCTGCGACTCCAACGGGCTCAACGTGATCACCCGCTCGCAGATGCGGGCGAGCGAACTCGGCGTCTCCATGTGGGTGGTGCTGCCGCCGCGCGGCCTCGTCCGCCGGGTGTCGGACGTCGCCGGGCTGCAGCGCCGCGTCGCGATCGCGCCGGACGTGACGACCGCGCGCGAGGCGATCGCCGCGCACGGCTGACCGGCCGCCCCGGTCAGCGTTCCAGGACGCCGTCGATCCAGGCGCCGGAGGTCTCCAGCATCAACTGGCCCGCGCCGAGCACGCTGCCGTCGCGGCCCGCGCGGGACGTGGCGATCTCCAGATTGCGGGTGGCCAGGGGCAGGCAGCGCTCGTAGATGACGCCCCGGATGGTGGCGACGAGCGGTTCGGCGTTGGACAGGCTCCCGCCGATGACGAGCGCGTCGGGGTTGAAGAAGTTCACGAGGCCGGTGAGCACGTCCCCGATGAGGCGGCCCGCGGTGCGCACGGCGCTGGTGGCCTGCGGGACGCCGTCGGCGACCAGGTCGACGATCTCGGACGGATGCTGCACCGCGATGCCGTGCCCGGCGAGGGACGCGGCGAGCGCGGCGCCGCTGGCGTGGGCCTCCAGGCAGTCGGGGTGGCCGCAGGAGCAGTCGACGGTCGCCTCGGACAGGATCCGCACGTGGCTGATGTCGCCGGCGGCGCCGCGGCCCCGGTGCAGCCGGCCGTCCACGATGACGCCGCAGCCGATGCCGCTGCCGAGCTTGATGACCATCAGGTTGTCCAGGGACGGCCAGGACGCGCGGTGCTCCCCCACGGCCATGAGGTTGGCGTCGTTCTCGACCAGCACGGGGACGCCGGCGTGCCGGGTCACGAAGTCGCGGACGGGGAAGTCGTTCCAGCCCGGCATCCGGGACGGCGAGACGACCTGGCCGGTCGCGGGGTCGACCGGTCCGGGCAGCCCGATGCCGATGCCGCGGACGGGGACGTCCGCCAGCCCGTGCTCGCGGGCGAGCCCGCGCAGGCTCCGGGTGACCGCGGTCAGCGTCTCCTCGGGCCCGACGGCGATGTCGCAGGCGAGGTCGGACACCGCGAGCGGCGTCCCGGCGAGGTCGGCGGCGGCGAGCCGGGCGTGGTGCGCGCCGAGGTCGGCGACCAGGAGGACGCCCGCCTCCCGGGCGAGCCGGAGGCGGCGGGGCCGCCGGCCCCCGCGCGAGGCCCCGGCGCCCTCCTCGGCGAACAGCCCGGCCGCGATGAGCTGCTCGACCCGCAGCGAGACGCTGGAGGCGGCGAGCCCGGACAGCCGGGCGAGCTCGGCCCGCGACTCCGCCCGGCCGGTCGCCACCAGCCGCACGAGCGCGGCGGGTCCGTCGTCTCTGCTGTTACGCACCCCAGATAGATAGCATGCGCGAACTTGGTACGGCAACGCGTTGACTTACATCGATTTGACGAACTATCGTCCGTCTTGGCTTCGATTTCGAAGGAAGTTGGATCGTAGGTGACCGAATGATCGAGGTGCGCGGCCTCAGCAAGCGCTTCGGCGGCCACACCGCCCTGCACGGCGTCGACCTCGACGTCGCGGACGGCGAGGTCGTCGTGGTGATCGGCCCGTCCGGGTCGGGCAAGTCGACGCTCTGCCGGTGCCTCAATCGGCTGGAGACGCCGGACGAGGGCGTGATCCGCATCGACGGCGAGGAACTGCCCGCCGAGGGACGCGCCCTCGCCCGGCTGCGCGCCGACGTCGGCATGGTCTTCCAGTCGTTCAACCTGTTCCAGCACAAGACCGTCCTGCAGAACATGACGCTCGCGCCCACGCGGGTGCGCGGGCTGTCGCGCGCCGAGGCGGAGACGCGCGGGCGCGAGCTGCTCGACCGGGTCGGCATCGGCGAGCAGGCGGACAAGCTCCCGGCGCAGCTGTCCGGCGGGCAGCAGCAGCGCGCGGCGATCGCCCGCGCGCTCGCGATGCGGCCGAAGGCGATGCTGTTCGACGAGCCGACGTCCGCGCTCGACCCCGAGATGGTCGGCGAGGTCCTGGACGTGATGACCGGCCTCGCCCGCGACGGCATGACGATGGTGGTCGTCACCCACGAGATGGGCTTCGCCCGCAAGGTCGCCGACCGCGTCGTGTTCATGGCGGACGGCGAGGTCGTCGAGACCGGCACGCCGGCCGCCTTCTTCGACTCCCCCGCCACCGACCGGGCCCGGGACTTCCTGGCCAAGGTCCTCAGCCACTAGTGGCACCCCCGGCGCGCCGCCCATGGCACGCCACCCGAGAAAGGTTGATGATCATGGTGCGTACCCCTGCGGGGCTGCGGCGGGCGGCCGTGGCCGCGGTCGCCGCGCTGTCGCTGACGGGCCTCGCGGCCTGCTCCGGCGGCGACTCCGACTCGGCCGTGCCCGGCGCCGGCGGCGGCGCGACCGACGACCTGGCCGCCTCGGCGCCGGTCGCGGCCGACCTCCCGGCCGGCTCCACCATGGAGAAGATCAAGCAGCGCGGCGAGCTGATCGTGGGCGGCTCGCTGGACGCGCCGCTGCTGTCGCAGCAGAACCCGGCGACCAAGCAGGTCGAGGGCCTGGACGC
The DNA here is from genome assembly GCF_040643275.1 of Spirillospora sp. NPDC047418. NCBI lineage: Bacteria > Bacillati > Actinomycetota > Actinomycetes > Streptosporangiales > Thermomonosporaceae > Spirillospora > Spirillospora sp. NPDC047418. Next base: position 4,722 of record NZ_JBEYTW010000018.1, on the reverse strand, counting down.
CGACTTCGGCCGGCTGCTCGCCAAGTACATCATCGGCAAGCCCAACGTGAAGATCGTCAACTCGGCGTCCGAGACGCGCGAGGCGCTGCTGTCCAACGGCACCGTGGACGTGGTGTTCCAGACCTACAGCATCACTCCGGAGCGTGCCGAGCAGGTCGCGTTCGCCGGGCCGTACTACAGCTCCGGCCTGGTCATCGCCACCAAGAAGGACACGGCGGGCATCGCGGGCCCGGACGACCTCAAGGGCAAGACGATCATCGCGGGCGCCAACACCCCGGCGATCCCGGCGATCAAGAAGGTCGCCCCGGACGCGAAGATCGTCACGTTCGGCAGCGACCCGGAGTGCGTCCAGGCGCTCAAGCAGGGCCGCGGCGACGCCTACGTCCAGGACGAGGCGGTGCTGCTCGCGACCGCGAAGCAGGACCCGTCCATCCAGATCCAGGGCAAGCCGTTCACCAGCGACCCGTACGGGATCGGCCTCAAGCACGGCGACACCCAGATGAAGCAGTTCGTCAACGACTGGCTCACGAAGATCCAGCAGTCCGGGCTGTGGGCGAAGGTCTGGAAGAACTCGATCGGCACGGTCGTCCAGGGTGAGGCCCCGCAGCCGCCCGCGATCGGCTCCGTGCCCGGCTCGGAGTAAGTCCCCCTCCGATGGACGTCATCACCGACCACCTCGGGGAGTTCGGCGACGGGCTGCTGCTCACCGTCGAGCTGACGCTGCTGTCGCTCGCCGGCGCGCTCGCCGCCGGGATCCTCGTCGCCGCGATGCGGGTCAGCCCGGTGCGCGTGCTGCGCGCCGCCGGGATGGCCTACGTCGAGATCGTGCAGAACATCCCGCTGCTGGTCTGGCTCGTCATCGCCGTGTTCGGGCTCCCCGAGATCGGGGTGATCGCCGGGCTGTTCACCACCTCGGCCATCGTCATCGCCCTCTACCAGGGCGCCTACATGGCCGAGGCGATCCGGTCCGGGATCAACGCGGTGCCGGCCGGGCAGGGCGAGGCCGCCCGCGCGCTCGGGCTGACGTTCGTCCAGTCGCTGCGGCTGGTCGTCCTCCCGCAGGCGCTGCGGACGGTCGTCCAGCCGCTCGGCAACATCGCGATCATGACGCTGATGAACACCGCGCTCGCGGCCGCGGTCGGCGTGGTGGAGCTGACCGCCGCCGCGAACCGGGTCAACCTCGCCGAGGCCCAGCCGATCTGGATCTTCGTCACGGCGGGCCTGATGTACATGGCGCTGTCCGGGGTGTTCGGCGTCGTCACCGGCGGTCTCGAGCGGAAGCTGGCGATCCTGCGATGAGCGGCAAGGGGAGTTCCGCGCGGCTGCTGTTCGACGAGCCGGGCCCGCGCGCCCGGCGGCGCATCCGGATCACGACCGCGCTGACCGTGCTGGCGGGCGCCGTCCTCGTCGCGCTCGCGCTGCGGCAGTTCGCCGACAACGGCCAGCTCGCCGCCGACCGCTGGCGCCCGTACGGCACCTGGGTCATGTGGCGGTACCTGCTGGAGGGCCTGCGCTCCACGCTGTACGCCGCGGGCGTGTCGATCGCGCTGTCGATGGCGGCGGGCATCCTGCTGGCGCTCGGGCGGGTGTCGCCGTCGCGCTGGCTGCGCGTCCCGTCCGCCGCCTATGTGGAGATCGTCCGGACGATCCCGGCGCTGCTGCTCGTCTACATCGTGCTGTTCGCGCTGCCGAGGTACGGGATCGACCTGCCGCTGTTCTGGAAGCTCGTCGTGCCGCTGTCGGTGTCCAACGCCGCCGCGTTCGCGGAGATCTTCCGGGCCGGGATCCGGTCGGTGGAGCGCGGGCAGCTGGAGGCCGGCCTCGCGCTCGGCCTGACGCGGGGCCGGGCGATGCGGCTGATCGTGCTGCCGCAGGCGGCGCGGCGGGTGCTGCCGTCGCTGGTCAGCCAGTCCGCCGGGCTGCTCAAGGACACCTCGCTCGGGTACGTCGTCAGCTACGCCGAGCTGCTCTACAGCGGCAAGGTCCTCGCCAACTACAACCACCTGCTCATCCAGACCTACCTGGTGGTCGCGCTGATCTACCTGGTCATCAACGCGTCGCTGGCCAAGCTCGCGCGGACGCTGGAGGCGCGGCAGCGCACCCGTCCGGCGCGGGCCGTCCGCGAGGCCGTCCCCACCGCGAAACCCTGAGGGAAAGTGATGTACGAAGTTCTGGCCGAGGTCGTCCGGAACGGCTTCACCGAGAGCCGCCACTACGGCAGCGTCGCCGGGCTCGCCCCGGACGGCACCCTCGCCCACGCGCGCGGCAACCCGGCGGAGACGGTCCTGCCGCGCTCCACCACCAAGCCGTTCCAGGCCCTGGCGTGCCTGCGGGCGGGCGCGCCGCTGGCGGGCGAGCGGCTCGCGATCGCGGCGGGCAGCCACACCGGCGAGGACTTCCACGCCACGACGGTCGAGGCGATCCTCGCGGACGCCGGCCTCGGCGCGGACGCCCTGCGGTGCCCGCCGTCCTGGCCCGAGGACGAGCCGGCGAAGGCCGCGCTCATCCGGGCGGGCGAGGGCGAGTCGCGGGTCCGGATGAACTGCTCCGGCAAGCACGCCGCCATGCTCGCCGCCTGCGTCGCGAACGGCTGGCCGGTCGACACCTACCTCGACCCGTCGCACCCGCTCCAGCAGGCGGTGCGGCAGGCCATGGCGGACGCGGCCGGCGAGGAGCCGGCGCCCGTCGCGGTGGACGGCTGCGGCGCGCCGCTGTTCGGCCTCACCCTGACCGGCCTCGCGCGGGCCGCGCGCTCCCTCGTCCTGGACGCGGGGTCGCGCCCGGTCGCGGACGCCATGCGCGCCCACCCCGAGTACGTCGGCGGGACGGGGCACGCCAACACCGAGTTCATGCGGGCGCTGCCCGGCACCGTCGCCAAGGGCGGCGCGGAGGGCGTTTTCATCGCCGTGACCGCCGAGGGCCACGCCGTCGCGGTGAAGGTCATCGACGGCAGCCCCCGCGCCACCACCGCCATCGCGCTGCGCGCGCTCGCCGCGCTCGGCGTGGACACCGGCCCCGCCGGAGCGCTGGGCGCCGTCCCCGTCCTCGGCGGCGGACGCCCGGTCGGCGAGATCCGCACCACCGAGGAAGGACGTCAGTGAGCCTCACCTACGAGATCTGCATCGACAGCGTCGCGGGCGCCATCGCCGCCGAGAAGGCGGGCGCGCAGCGCGTCGAGCTGTGCGCGGCGCTGTTCGAGGGAGGGCTCACCCCGACCCTGGGCACGGTCCGCGCGGCGCTCGCCGCCGTGTCGTCGATCAAGGTGAACGTCATCGTCCGCCCGCGCGGCGGCGACTTCATCTTCGACGAGCACGAGGTCGCGGCGATGGAGCACGACGTCGCGCTCATCCGCGAGGCCGGCGCGCACGGCGTGGTGATCGGCGCGCTGACCCCGGCGGGGACGATCGACCGGCCCGTCGTCGAGCGGCTCCTCGCGGCGGCGGGCGGCCTGCCCGTCACCTTCCACCGCGCCTTCGACATGGCCGCCGACCCGTTCGCCGCGCTGGAGGAGCTCATCGAGCTGGGCGTCGGCCGCGTCCTCACCTCCGGGCAGGACGTGAGCGTGCTGGAGGGCGCGCCGCTGATCGCCGAGCTGGTGGAGCGCGCGGGCGACCGCATCATCGTCATGCCCGGCGGCGGCGTCACCGACCGGAACGTGGCCCGGATCGTCGCGGCGACCGGCGCCCGCGAGATCCACTTCGCCGCGCTGAGCGAGGAGCCGAGCCCGGCCGTGCACCGCAACCCGTACCCGTTCATGGGCGGCGAGCTGCGGCAGCCGGAGTACCGGCGGCTCGTCACGACCGCCGCCGGCGTCGACTCGGTCATCCGCGCGGCCGGCTAGCCCGGCCCGCGCGGGCCCCGGGGGGGGGACGAGATCCCGGCAGGTGCGCCCTGCCGGGATCTCGCGCGTTCGGGGGCATCGTCCCCCCGGCACGGCAGTTCTTTACATGATCTTGTCGTGGCGGGGATGGCCGCGGGTTGCGGACGGGGCATGGATGTCTGGGACCGAAGCCGGGGGACGGCGCCGACGAGCGGGAGCGGGCACATGCAGGTGAAGCTGGAGGCCGAGCTCGGTCGCATTCCGATCCTGGACGTGGCGCCGGTGGTGGGGTGCGGCCGGTGGCCGGCGAAGGCCGTGGTGGGTGAGACGGTCGAGGTGTCGGCGACGGTGTTCCGTGAGGGGCACGAGATGCTGGGCGCGGCGGTGGTGCTGCGCACGCCCGAGGGCGAGGAGCTGCCGGGGCGGCGGATGGCCGAGGTCGGTATCGGGCTGGACCGGTGGTCGGCGCTGGTGACGCCGACGGAGCCGGGGTCGTGGTCGTTCCGGGTGGAGGCGTGGGGCGATCCGATCGCGCACTGGTGGCATGACGCGCAGATCAAGGTGCCGCGCGGCCAGGACGTCGAACTCATGCTCGCGGACGGCGTGGCGCTGTTCACGCGGGCCGCGCGCGAGGTGCCCGCGAAGGACCGGCGCGTCCTGACCCGGCTCACGCGGCTCATGGCGGACGAGGACGCGGACGCGCTCGAACGGCTCGCCGCGGCCGGCGCCCCCACCGTGCTGGACGTGCTGGAGCGTCATCCGCTGCGGGACCTGCTGACCGTCTCCGACTGGTACCCCCTGGTCGTGCACCGCCAACGCGCCCTGTACGGCGCCTGGTACGAGTTCTTCCCCCGCTCCGAGGGCGCGATGTTCGACCCGATCGGACGGCGGGGACCGACCTC
>NZ_JBEYTW010000017.1:109790-125542 GCF_040643275.1 Spirillospora sp. NPDC047418 | reverse complement strand
GCGCCACCCGCGGCAGGCGGCCCGCGGCAGGCGGCCCGCGGCGAAGAAGCGCGGGGCTAACGGGACGCCTTGTACTGGTCGAGGAGGGCTTCGAGGCTGCGCACCATGAAGGTGTAGTACTCGTGCATCTCCCGCAGGCGCTCGCGCTGGCGTCCGGGCAGGCCCGCGGCCCGCGCGTGCGCGCGCTCGGCGAGGGCCAGCAGGCCGGTCGTCGCGTCCAGTTGATGCTGGAGGCAGCCTGCCCACGCGTCGTCGCGCCACTCGTAGACGTACTGGCGGGAGCCCGGCGGCTTGAACCGCCCGACGGTCCCGCTCTCCACCAGCAGGCGCGTCATCTCCGACATCGAGCCCTTGCTGGCCTCCAGCGCGCCCCGCAGGTCCGCCATGGTCATGGGCGCCTCGCTGAGCATCAGGACGGCGGCGGCGCGTCCCGCCATCGGGGGCCAGCCCATCGCGCGGCCGATGTGCAGTCCGAAGTCGTCGATCAGCGCGCTCTGGTCGCCGTCGCGGGCGGGGGTGGGCACGACGGGCGGCTCCAATCCAGAAAAAAATGAACGTTCACTCTTGACTGAACTTTCCTTGAGAAGGCAGTCTACCGGCCAGCAGCGGTTCGGACATCCCCGGATCCGCGCTCCTGAGCGCATGCAGGAGGTTGGCCGTGGCAGCAACGGGCTGGGACGTCATCGTCGTGGGAGCCGGGTCCGCGGGGGCGGTCCTCGCCGCCCGCTCGGCCGAGCGGGGCAAGCGCGTCCTGCTGCTGGAGGCGGGGCCCGACTACCGGTCGGCGCAGATGCACGAGGCGTGGCGCTCGCCGAACCCCGCCCGCGCGCTGCTGGACCCCGCCGCCGTCGCGGGCCTGGTCTGGGAGGGCGTCACCTCGTCCCGGACCGACGAGCAGCCGCCGGCCCCGTACTGGCGCGGCCGGGGCGCGGGCGGCAGCTCGTCGGTCAACGGGCAGATCGCGATCCGCCCGCCGATGGAGGACTTCGCCGACTGGGCCGCCGCCGGATGCGCCGGCTGGTCGCCCGGCGACGTCCTGCCCTACTTCGCCCGGCTGGAGGACGACGAGGAGTTCGGCGCCGAGCCCCACCACGGGCGCGGCGGGCCGACCCCGATCTTCCGGATGCCGCGCGGGCGCTGGGGCGGGGCGGACGGGGCGCTCGCCGCCGCGGCGCTGGCCGCCGGGCACGCGTGGGCGTCGGACGTCAACGCGCCCGGCGCGGCCGGCGTCTCGCCGTACCCGATCAACTCGCGGGACGGGCGCCGGGTCACCGTCAACGACGGCTACCTCGAACCGGCCCGGTCGCTGCCCGGCCTCACCGTCCGCGGCGGCGCGCTGGTCGACCGGGTCGTCTTCGAGGGCGGCCGGGCCGCCGGCGTCCGCGTCATCGAGGACGGGACGGCCCTGACCGAGTACGGCGACGAGATCGTGCTCAGCGCCGGGGTCGTCCACTCGCCGGCGATCCTGCTGCGGTCGGGGATCGGCCCGGCCGCCGACCTGCGCCGCCTCGGCATCGGGGTGCGGGCCGACCTGCCGGTCGGCCGCGGCATGCAGGACCACCCGATGATCGTCGTCGGGCTGCCGCTGACCGCGGAGGCCGCGATCAAGACGGCCGACGACCGGCACACCAACGTCTGCGTGCGCTACGGCAGCGGGACCCCGGGGCTGGCCCACGACATGATGTTCGTCTCGCTGAACATGAACGTCCTCTCCATGGAGAACGCGGACACGCGGGCCCCCGCGGGCGGGTTCGGCGTGTGGCTGAACCAGAACTTCTCGCGCGGCGTGCTGACGCTGACGTCCGCCGACCCCGGGGCGCAGCCGGAGGTCCGGGAGCGGATGCTGTCGGACGAGCGCGATCTGGCGCGGCTGCGCGACGGCGTCCGCGCCCTGGTGGAGCTGGCGCGCGGCCCCGAGACCGCCGAGATCGTCGACGGGTCGGTCGAGGCCGTCAACGAACCCCTGTTCGCGGTGCTGGACGACGACGCGGGACTCGACACATACCTGCTGGCCACCGCGATGGACGCGCAGCACGGCACCAGCACCTGCCGGATGGGGGCGCCCGGCGACGATTCCGCGGTGGTGGACCCGTCCTGCCGCGTGCGCGGCTTCGAGGGCCTGCGGGTGGTGGACGCGTCGGTCTTCCCGTCCGTCCCGCGGGCCAACACCAACCTGGCAACGATCATGGTCGGCGAGGTCATGGCCGACCGGCTGAGCTGAAGGAGCACGCGTGCGGACTCTGCAGAACCTGATCGGCGGACGCTGGACCGACGCCCGCGGCGACGCCTTCCACGCGGTGGTCGACCCGGCGACCGAGGAGGTCGCCGCGCGCTGCCCCAGCGGCTCGCCCGAGGACGCCCGCGCGGCGGTGGACGCGGCCGTCGCGGCGCAGCCCGCCTGGGCGGCGCTGCCCGTCGCCGAGCGCGTGGCGCTGCTGGCCCGGTGGGCGGACGCGGTCGCCGCGCACGCCGCCGAACTCGCGGAGATCGAGTGCCGCGAGATGGGCAGGCCCGTCCCGCTGGGCACGCAGTTCATCGGCGGCGCGGCGCTCGGGTTGAAGGCCGCCGCCGAGGCCCTGGACTACCCGTTCGAGGAGGCGATCGCCGGGCCGGACGGGAGCACCACCACGATCCTGCGCACCCCGGTCGGCGCCGCGGCGGTCATCGTGCCGTGGAACTTCCCGGTGCCGATGACGCTCCAGGCGATCGGCCCGCTGCTCGCCGCGGGGAACACGGTCGTGCTCAAGCCGTCCGAGCGGTCCCCGATGTCGGCGGTGCGGCTGCTGGAGCTGGCGGACCTGCCGCCCGGCGCGGTGAACCTCGTCCACGGCGACTCCCGTTCGGGCGCGCCGCTGGTCGCGGACGAGCGCATCGGGCTCGTCCACTTCACCGGCTCCGTCGAGGCGGGCCGCCGGGTCGGCGCGGCGGCCGGCGGCCGGCTGAGCCGCTCGATCCTCGAACTCGGCGGCAAGGACCCGGTGGTCGTCGACGCGGGCGTGGACCCGGCCGCGACCGCCGCCGCGGTCGCGTTCGGCGCGTTCGCCAACTCGGGCCAGATCTGCACGTCCATGGAGCGCGTCTACGTGCACCGGGACATCGCGGAGGAGTTCATCGACGCCCTCGTGGACGCCGCCGGAACCTTCACCCTCGGGGACGGCCGCGCCGAGGCGACGGTACTGGGCCCGCTCGTCGACCAGCGCCAGCGCGACATCGTCGAACGGCACGTCGCCGACGCCGTCGAGCGCGGCGCGACCGTCCGCACCGGCGGGAAGGCGCCCGGGGGCAAGGGGTTCTTCTATCCCGCCACCGTGCTCACCGGCGTCGACGACTCCATGCTCGTCATGACCGAGGAGACCTTCGGGCCGCTCGCCCCGGTCGCGGTCGTGCCGTCCTTCGAGGAGGGCCTGGCCAGGGCGGCCGGGACCCGGTTCGGCCTAGCCGCCACCGTCTACACCGGCGACCCCGCGCACATGGCCGCCGCCCGCGCCATCCCCGCCGGGGTCGTGTGGGTGAACCGGTGGCAGGGCGGCGGCCCCGAGCGGATCTACGAACCGGCCGGCGACAGCGGCATGGGCGCCACCGGGTCCCGGGCCGCCTACGACGCGGCCACCCGTCCGGTCTCGGTGCACACCGCCCCGGCGCCGGGCGCATGACGGCCGCCGCGAAGCAGCACGCCGCGGACGCCGTCGCCGCCCTGAGCGACCGCCTGGTCGAGCTGTCCCACCGCATCCACGCCTATCCCGAACCGGCCTTCGAGGAGACGCGGGCGAGCGCGTGGGTCGCCGAGGCCCTGGCCGCCGCCGGGTTCGACGTCGAGCACGGCTGCTGCGAGCTGCCGACCGCCGTCCGCGCGACCATCGGGACGGGCCCGCTGCACGTCGGGATCTGCGCCGAGTACGACGCCCTGCCCGGCATCGGCCACGCCTGCGGCCACAACATCATCGCCGCCGCCGCGGTCGGCGCCGGAGCGGCCCTCGCCGGGCTGGCCGACGACCTCGGACTGACCGTGACCGTCCTCGGCACCCCCGCGGAGGAGGGCGGCGGAGGCAAGATCCTCATGCTGGAGCGCGGCGCGTTCGACGGGATGGACGCGGCGATGATGGTCCACCCCGCCGCCGTCGAGACGGCCGCGATGCCGGGCTCGGCCGTCGCCCAGTTCGAGGTCTCCTACCGCGGAAAGCCCGCGCACGCCGGCGCGTACCCGCAGCTCGGCGTCAACGCCGCCGACGCGATGACCGTCGCGCAGGTGGCGGTCGGCCTGCTCCGCCAGCAGACGGCCCCGGACGACCGGATCGCCGGAGTCGTCACCGGGGCGGGCACCGCGGCGAACATCATCCCCGACGCGAGCCGGGGGCAGTGGATCGTCCGGTCGCCCACGATGGAGCAGCTCGCCGAGCTGAAGGCGCGCGTGCTGCGCTGCTTCGAGGCCGGGGCGCTCGCCACCGGCTGCGACCTGACGGCCGCGCCGGTCGGCGTCGACTACGCAGACCTCCGGCCGGACGCGGCCATGCTGGCCCTGTACCGCGCCAACGCCGAGGCGCTCGGACGCGTCTTCCCGGACCTGTCCGGCGGGTCACCGGCCGGCGCGGCCACCGACATGGGCAACGTCTCCCACGTCGTCCCCACGATCCACCCCATGCTCGGGCTCGACTGCCTGCCCGCCGTGAACCACCAGCCGGAGTTCACCGCGGCCTGCGCCACCCCTGCGGCCGACAGGGCGGTGCTGGACGGCGCCACCGCGATGGCCTGGACCGCCATCGACCTGGCCGTCAGACGGGCGTGATCGGCAGGGAGCGGCGCGGCTCGAAGGTGAAGCCGGCGCCGGTGCTGAACCGGACGACGGCGACCTCGTCCGGCTCCGGGGCCGGGTCGTCGCGGCGGACGACGGTCAGCCGCCACTCGTCGTCGCCGCCGGTGACCTCGACGTCGAGACGGGCGTCGGCGGCGCGGACGATCGCCTGCAGCGGCGCCGTCCAGCCGGGGCCGCACAGGGAGATCCAGGCGTCGTCCTCGTGGGCCGGGGACGGGCGGACGGCGACCTCCGCGCCGGTGACGCGGGCGTCGACGTAGGCCGCCGGGTTGAGCAGCGGGTGGAGCGCCAGGAGGCGGGCGGCCCCCTCCGCGTCCCCGGGCAGGTCCAGGGCGCGGGCGAGCCGGCCGGCGGCGACACCGGCGATGCCGACCAGCTGCTTGCGGCGGATCCGCAGCAGTTCCCCGGCACCGGCGGCCCGCTTGCCGACGGCGAGCGCGAAGGCGTGGTCGAGCAGATGCATCTGCAGGCACACCTCGTCGGCGATCCGGACCAGCGCGGAGTGGGAGAAGGCGGCGAAGTCCAGGTCGGAGAGCAGCGGGCCGGAGTAGTCGGCGAGGCCGTCGCCGGCCGGGTCGATCGGGGCCAGGTCGAGGCCGGCGGCGCGGGACCGCTCGTTGACGGCGAGCAGCGGGATGCCGACCGCCTCCGGATGGGACTCGTCGATGATCACCGTCCAGGCGCAGTGCGGGTGCCGGCCGGCCGGCGCGCGCGGCGGCCGGTGGATCGGCCGCACCTGCGCCCTGGGGTTCGTGGCGACCGCGGTCGCGTCGAAGGTGGGGTCCTCGATGTCGTGGCACATGGACCGGACGTAGTCCTCGCCCATCGGCTCGACGTCCATGAGGGCGCCGCAGTGGTCGAGGTGGAACTCGCCGTGCCACCGGTCGTGGACGGTGTAGCGGAAGTCCATGAACTGCGGCGGAGCGCCGATGTCGAGCTGGAGGCCCTTGAAGATGGTCGGGACGTCGCCCTTGCCCGGGACCTCGGGGGCGTAGCCCAGCGCCCGCTGCATCCGCCGGGTGTAGATCGGGCTCGAGGCCGCCCACTCCTCGATCGCGATCCGCGCCATCTCCTCCCGTCCGAACGCCGAGATGCACCAGGCCATCCCGGAGCGGTCGATGAGCTGCCCGATCAGCAGCAGCTCCGGCACGACCGCCGCGAGCCGCTCCCGGGACAGGCCGGCGTAGCGGCTCGGAGGTGTCGCTGGCGAGTGGGGCATCTGCCGGTCTCCTTGGTGGGTCGCGGGATCAGCGGCGGACTGGCCGCGCCGGCCGGACGATTCCGTTGCGCGCGGCGCCATGGTAGAACGTGTTCTACATATTGTGGAACAGTGACTGGACACCTGTCCAGCGCATCGGCCGGCGAAGGAGCAGCCATGGCCATCCGCGTCCTGCACGTGGCGACCGGCAACGTCGGCCGCATCGCCCTGGCGCAGCTGATCGAGGACCCCCGGTTCGAGCTGGCCGGACTGGTCGTGTCGAGCCCGGAGAAGATCGGCCGGGACGCCGGCGAACTCGCCGGCCTGGACGTGGTCACGGGCGTGCCGGCCACCGGCGACCTGGACGGGGCGCTGGCCGCGCGGCCGGAGTGCACCGTCTACTGCGCGCTGGGGGAGACCCGGCTGTTCGACGCGCTCGGCGACGTCCAGAAGATCCTCGCCTCGGGCAGCAACGTTGTCGCGTCCTCGCCGGTGCCCCTGATCCACCCGTGGGGCGTGCTGCCGGACCGCATGATCGAGCCCGTCGAGGACGCCTGCCGCAAGGGCGGGACGAGCCTCTTCGCCACCGGCGTCGACCCCGGCTGGGTCAACGACCTGCTGCCGTTCGCGATCGCCGGCACCTGCCAGCGCGTCGAGCAGGTGCGCTGCTCGGAGATCGCCGACTACGCGAGCTACGACGGCGGCCCGGTCATCTTCGACTTCATGGGCTTCGGCCGGCCCGTCGGGGACCTGCCGAAGATGTTCAGGCCGGGGATCCTGGCGGCGTCCTGGGGCGTCAGCCTGCGGATGCTGGCCCGGGGGTTCGGCTTCGAGCTGGACGAGATCACCGAGTGGTTCGAGCAGGAGCCGGCGCCGGAGGCGTTCGACGTGGCCGCCGGGCACATCCCCGCGGGCGGGGTGGCGGCCATGCGCTTCCAGGTCAGCGGCGTGGCCGGCGGCAAGGAGGTCCTCGTGATCGACCACACGACCCGGTTGCGCGGCGACCTGCGTCCCGACTGGCCGCAGCCCGCGCAGGACGGCGGCTCCTACCGGGTGGAGATCGTCGGCGAGCCCTCCTACCGCGTCGACGTCTGCCCGTCCAGCGCGAAGGGCGACCACAACTACGCCGCGATCGCCTCCGGCGCGGGGCGCATCGTCAACGCGATCCCGGACGTCGTCGCGGCGCCGCCGGGGCTGCGGACGCCGCTCGACCTGCCCTTCACCACCGCCCGCGGCGTCTTCGCGGCGGCCCTGGCCGACTAGCAGGCCCCACGACAGGGAGGACATCGAGGATGGGACGCGTGGACGGGAAGACCGCCCTGATCAGCGGGGGCGCGCGCGGCATCGGCGCGGCCAGTGCCCGCGCGCTGGTGGCCGAGGGCGCCAAGGTGGTGCTGGGCGACCTTCTCGACGACGAGGGCGGGGCCGTCGCGGACGAGCTGGGCGACGCCGCCCGCTACATTCACCTCGACGTGACGAACCCCGGCGACTGGACGGCCGCGGTCGAGGCGACCGTCCGCGAGTTCGGCGCCCTGAACGTGCTCTTCAACAACGCGGGCATCGCCAACGGCGCCGCCATCCAGCGCTTCTCGCTGGAGAAGTGGCAGCGGATCATCGACGTCAACCTCACCGGCCCGTTCCTCGGCATCCGCGCCGCCACCGACGCGCTGATCGCGGCCGGCGGCGGCTCGATCATCAACAACTCCTCGATCGAGGGCCTGCGCGGCACCTCCTGGGCGCACGGCTACGTGGCGTCCAAGTGGGGCCTGCGCGGCCTGACCAAGTCGGTCGCCATCGAACTCGCGCCGCACGGCATCCGGGTCAACTCGCTGCACCCGGGGCTGATCCGCACGCCGATCACCGAGGGCATCCCCGACGACATGGTCCCGATCCCGCTCGGACGCCCCGGACAGCCCGAGGACGTCGCCTCCTTCGTGGTCTTCCTGGCCAGCGACGAATCGTCCTTCGCGACCGGAACCGAGTTCGTCATCGACGGCGGCACGGTCAACCAGATCCCGCACAAGGGGTGACCGCCGCCGTCCCGGCATTTCCCGGGGAATGGTTTCCCTGACGGCCCGGGAATCTGTCACAGGCCGCGCGGTCGCGCTGTCTTAACCGGGGGAAGGCGACGATCCGCCCGAGCGGACTGCGGGTCCCTGCTCGGTGCTGCGTCGCCTTCGCGGACATCACGGAAAAGGAGCACGGCCATGGCCGCTTTCGGACGAAGGATGGCGGCGGCCGTCCTCTGCTGCGACCCGACCGAGGAGACGAGATGACCGAGCGGGCTGTCGATGAGGGCATCCGGGTGCGCAGCGCGCTGCTGCGGCTCGACGGCACCTTCGAGCCGCCGCACCTGGCCGTCGACGGGGAGGTCGACCTCAGCACGGTCGGCGGCTTCACCGACGCGCTGTCCAGCGTGCTCGAGAACAGTTCCGGGGACGTGTGGGTGGACGTGGAGAGGCTGGACTTCATCGACGTCGCCGGGCTCCGGGTGCTGGCCGGTGCCGCCTGCCGGCTCGGCCTCGAGGACCGGCGGCTGGTGCTGCGCTCGGTCGCGCCGCACCTGGCCAGGCTGATGGACCTGGTGGGGTGGAGCCAGATCCCCAGCCTGCTGATGCTGCGCTCTGAGGAGACCCGCGCCCTGACCGGATGCAGCCCCGGCCGCCGCGCCCCGTCCAGGACGGCGACGACCCGCCCCGGCCCACGACCCCGATGCGCAGCGAACGCCACACCCCCAAACTGACCACCACGAACAACGGCACCCCCACCCCCGAGCCAGGCGTACCACCTGAACCCACCACGCAGACCCAAGCGCCCCACGGCGTCCCCCCAGATCCCTCAAATGCGTTGACCTGCGGCGTGTTGTTGTTATGAGCGCACCGAAAACAACAACACGCCGCAGATCAACAATGTGGCGGCCCGGTCGACGTTCGTGGACGCCGCACTAGCCGGGTTGCGCGGCGGGTTGCGCGGCGGGTTGCGCGGTGCGCTGTGTGGTGGGGTTTTGGTGTTTGTTCCCGGGGTGTTGGACGTGGACGTCAGGTTGATTTGGATCCGCGGGCCTGGGGGCTTCGGGCTGTTTGGGTCGGGGGGCCGGTCTTTGGGCCGGTGATGGCCTGGGGGGATCAGAAGGCTTGCTAGGGGGCACGGCCAGGGGTCTCCCGGGTGCGATCGCGGTGCGTTTGCGGCGACAGTGAGTGCTGTCGGCGGTGCGGGCGGAATGCGGCGGTGCATTCTTCGTGCCCTTTTCGCGGTTCGTGGCCGTCGCGGCGACATGGTCAAGCGTAAGAATCGCTCGATTGTATTGAAGGTTCGAATGAGTGCCATTGTTTAGAACGGGGCCGGGCCGGCTCTCTCGATAGGGCCGCCGAGGGGTTCCTCGGTGTGCGGCCGCGCCTGTTCGGCATCGCCTACCGGATGCTCGGCAGCCGGGCGGAGGCCGAGGACATCGTCCAGGAGACCTGGCTGCGCTGGCAGAACGCCGACCGGTCGGCCGTCGCCAACCCGGCCGCGTTCCTGGCCCTGATCACGACGCGGCTGTCCATCAACGCGGCGCAGTCCGCACGGGCCCGCCGGGAGACGTGCGCCGGTCCCGCGCTGCCCGAGCCCGCCGCCGCCGGTCCGGGCCCGGCGCCGAGGCCGTGCGGGGCGACGCGGTGGAACGCGCCCTGCTCCTGCTGCTGGAGGGGCCGCGTGATCTCCGCGGCCGACCGCCGCCCGCCCCCCGGGGGTGACCGGGGGACGGGCGGCGGGTGCGGGGGGCGGTTAGCCGGCGTAGGTCTCGAACTCGGCGACCCGGGGGGTGCCGGTCGAGCCGGTGATGTTGAAGGTGATCTTGCGGAGGGACGCGGGGGCGAAGGTGATGACGCCCGCGCCGCTGCCGGAGGCCAGCACGGCGCCGGTGTCGTGGTTCAGCACCTGCCAGGAGCCGATGGCGCCGGCGGCGCCGGACGCCTCCCGGATGTTGATCTTGGAGACGGTGGTGGCGGAGTCCCACTTGATCGAGATGGCGCCGGTCGAGCCGGCCGGGGACCAGTAGGTGCCCATGTCGCCGTCCCGCACGTTGCCGTAGCTCGTCCCGCTCGCCTTGCTGGAGCCGTCGGAGCCCGCCCCGATGCTGAGGTTGGTCCCGCCGGGTTGCGTCGGGGTCGGCGTAGGGTCGGTGGGCGTCGGCGTGGGGTCGGTCGGGGTCGGCGTGGGCGTGGGGGACTGCGCGGAGCAGTTGCCGTCCGACACCCGCAGGCCCTTGCCCGCGCCCGCCGTCTGGCCCACGATGTCCGGCACGCAGGCGGCGTTGTCGAGGCTGTAGGAGTAGGGGATGCTCACCGAGGTGTTGGACTGCGGGTCCGGACCGGCGGGATGGTTGTCCTCACCGGGCTCGGTCCAGGTGACGTTGTCGTAGACGTTGCCGCTGACCTGCCAGTACCCGAGTTCGTCGGTGTAGAAGGTGCCGAGGACGTCCTTGGAGTCCTCGAAGTAGTTGTTCTCCACCTTCACGTGCGCCCCGACCCGCGAGTTGATGCCGGACTTGACGAGGCCCAGGAAGTGGTTGTCGTAGGTGTGGACGGTCCCGGCGCGCAGCAGGGGCGTCCGGGAGTCGATGTTCTGGTACAGGTTGTGGTGGAAGGTGACGAAGCCGTTCCCGGTGTCGCCGTCGCTGGACCCGATGAGCCCGCCGCGCCCGGAGTTGCGCAGGATGCTGTAGGACAGCGTCACGTACCGGGTGCCGTCCTTCATGTCGAAGAGCCCGTCGAACCCCTCGTCCTCGCCGCCCGAGGCTTCGAGGGTGGCGTGGTCGACCCAGACGTTGTGGACGTCGCTCTCCATCCCGATGGCGTCGCCGCCGTTGGACGTGGGCGAGCCCGACTTCTTGACGTTCCGGACCGTCACGTTCCGGACGATGATGTTGCTCGATTCGCGGATGTGGATGCCGAGCTGGTCGAACACCGCGCCGCCGCCGACCCCGATGATCGTGACGTTGCTGATCTGCTTGAGCTCGATCCTGTCGTCGGCGGTGTTGCAGCTGTCGCCCGACACCTTGCTCGTGTTGCCGTGGTCGATCGTGCCCTCGACCTCGATCGTGATCGGGGTGCTGCTGCTGGCCCGGTTGCACAGGGCCGCGTGGATCGCGGTGCCCGTGGTGGCGCGCACGGTCTGGCCGCCGGCGCCGCCGGTTGTCCCGCCGTTCTGGGTCGCGTAGCCGGTGGCGCCGCCGGCCGCCGCCGACACCTCGGGCGTCGACAGGATCACGCCGGTGGCGGCGGCGAGGGCCGCCGCGCCCGCCGCCGCGGAGAGCCGCAGTGCGATGTGCCGTCTCATCCTTGCCTCTTCTCTCGGTCGCGCGGGTGTCACGGGGTCGCGGCGTTGCCGCCGAAGGTCACGACGAGGTGGCCGTCCGAGCCGAAGTACCAGCCGAGGGCACCGGCGTAGGACGGGCAGCGGGAGCCGTTCGAGCCGGTCCAGAACTGGTTGGAGCCGTCGGCGTTGCCGACCGTCTTGTCGTTGGACCCGTCGCCGTCGAAGCGGCAGGAGGTGTTGCCGCGGAACGTCGAGCCGCCTTCGTCGAAGGAGAAGTTGCGTTCGGCGTTGTCGATGCTGACGTTGTCCGAGATCGTCATCGAGCCGGGGTTGCTGTTGTAGGTGAACCCGTGGTGGCCGTTGCCCACCGCGAAGGAGCGGCGGACGACGTGGTTGACCGCGATGTCCTCGCCGCCGAGCTTGTAGCCGTTGCGGTCGCCGCTCCCGGCCTGGCCGCCGTTGCTCAGCGTGCCGTTGCCGTAGGACAGCGAGTCCTCGATGGTCACCGGGCCGATGGGGCCTGTCTCGTCCTTGGTGTACAGGTCCCAGCCGTCGTCGATGTTGTTGTGGGACACGTCGTAGCGGAAGACGTTCCCGGGGCCGGAGGTCAGCTTGGCGGCGAACCCGTCGGCGTCCTCACCGTCGGAGTCGGCGTTGTCGTGGGACTCCGCGCTCAGGATGAGGTTGTTGGACGGCCACTGGCTCTCGGGGGTGTCGGAGGTCATCCGGGAGAGCTGCAGCCCCGTGTCGCGGTTGAAGCGCGTCACCGTCCGCTCGATGACGTTGCCGCTGCCGCTCACGAAGATGCCGTTGTCGCCGGCGTACTCGACGACGATGCCGTACACGTGCCAGTACGACCCGTTCACGGCGAGGCCGCGGTTGGCGGAGTTCTCGCTCATGGCCGAGAAGTTCAGTACCGGGGTCTCGCCCGGGTAGGCGGACAGTTGCGTGCGGGCGCCGGAGCTGCCGCTGCTGCCCTGCGGGATGGTGACCGTCTGCGCGTAGCGGTACGTCCCGCCGCGCATGTAGATCGTCCCGCCGGGGGTGACGCGGTCGATCGCCGATGCGAGCGTAGTCGGGTCCGACTCGGTTCCGGACGCGCCGTCGCCGCCGTTCGGCGCCACGTACAGCGTGTCGCCATCGGCGGGAGGCGGCGTGTCGTCGCCGTCCGTCGCGACGTCGATGTAGTCGATGTTCGGCAGGCCGTTGCCGGTGGTGGCCGTGAGCCGGACGGTGTTGCCGCCCGCGTTGACCGGCACCGACATCGTCGCCGTCGTCCAGGAGTCCCACGAGCCGGTGCCCGCGAACTGCGCCGCCGACACCGCCGTGCCGTTCACGGTGACGTTCGCGGGCCGGGCGGTGCCGGTCCCGTTGGCGAAGCGGACGCTTAACGTCGCCGTGCCCGCGGCCGGGGCGGTCACGGTGAACTGCGCGTAGGCACCGGTCTCGTTCTCGGTGTTGCAGAATCCGCCGCCGGAGTAGCCGGCGTGGTCGGAGTCGATGGTCCCGGAGCACACCGCGGGGGACACTCCGGCCTCGTACCGGACGGTCGCGGCCTGCGCCGCGGTGCCGGACAGCGCGACGAGCGCGCCGGCCACCAGGCCGCCGCAGGCGGCGATGACGGGTTTCCTGTGCATTGCTGTCTCCAAGCTCGGTCGGCTTGGCCGACCAGATTTCGGGGAAAAGGGGCGGCGGCGGGGAGAGGGCGGCGCGGTGATGGTCGGATCATCCGCGCGTGCCGCCGCATCGGAGCGTTGCGGGGAACTGCCGGAAACGGGGGCGGCCGGGCTCGCCGGCGGGGGAGCGGGCGCATGGGAGCGTGCCCTTCTGTGGCGATTGCGGCTGCGCCGTTGCGGCCGTCTCGATGGCGGGGCAGCGAGCCGGACGTTCCGTTGTCCGGTGCTTATGAAAGCGCTTTCTCGAACGGTATGCTTTTATCGCGTACGCGTCAACGGAGTTGCCGTTGTTTTCATGGGATCCGACGGTCGCCGATTGGTACGTCCGTATCGGTGAGCCAGTCGAACGCCGCATCCTGCATGGCGCGGTCGAATTGGTGGGAGGTATCGAAGAAAACGCCGGTGTATTGGCCGGGCGCATTCCGGTAGGCGGCCGTGATCTGGCGGTGGGCGCGGGCCGTGCCCGCGGCGGGGAAGAGCGGGTCGGCGGTGGCGTAGAGGACCATCAGCGGGGCCGGGGCGCGGGCGGCGACCACGCCGGGCCAGTCGGCCAGCCGGGTCAGGCCCGGCGGGAACAGCATCCAGGAGTGGGCGGCCACGTGCTCGTCGCGGAAGTCCTGGAAGGAGGAGACCATCGCGGCCACGGCGACCGCGCCGATC
Organism: Spirillospora sp. NPDC047418; assembly: GCF_040643275.1. Lineage (NCBI taxonomy): Bacteria > Bacillati > Actinomycetota > Actinomycetes > Streptosporangiales > Thermomonosporaceae > Spirillospora > Spirillospora sp. NPDC047418. The sequence continues at coordinate 111,900 of NZ_JBEYTW010000017.1, read as the reverse complement.
CCGGGGTCGAGCGTGCCCAGCAAGGCGGCGCGCGCCCCGCCGCCCGACAGCCCGATCGCGGCGACCGACGCGATGTCGGGGCGGGATCGCAGGTACGCCGCCGCCGCGAGGTCCTCGGAGGCGAGGACGCCGGCGAACGAGGTGCCCAGCAGCGTGCACGCCTTCGCCAGCACGTGCTCATGCTCGCGAGCGGCCCTCTCGTAGCGGTCCGGGTCGTCGTCCTGCGCGGTCAGCGGGAAGCGGCGGCTGCCCCAGGCGAACACGTCGTGGGCCAGCACCGCGAAGCCCCGCCGCGCCAACTCGTTCACATAGGCGCGGCCGCCGTACAGCCGGGCGCGTAGCCGGACGATAGCGGCGTCGGGCGGGGCCGGCCCGTCCGCGATCTTCTCCTTGCCCACGCGTTTCATGCCCGCGTGGCAGTGCATCGCGACGATGCCCGGCAGCGGGCCCGCGGCGCCGCGCGGGCGGAGCAGGTAGGCGCGGGTGCGGGGGCCGAACCCGACCGTCCAGGACAGCTCCTCCCCGGCCAGGTCGCCGTCCGTCCAGCGGCGCTCGACCCGGACGCCCGCGGCGCTCAGGCCGAGGACGCCCAGCGCGTCGCGCAGCCGCTCGGGCAGGTCCGGGCCCGGCGGGGGGAACAGGCCGCGGTCGCGCGCCGCGATCTCCGCCAGGCCCGAGAACTCGCCGAGCATCAGTCCGCCGCCCGGGTGCCGCCGGCCGTGAGGGCGACGGGGGCGCCGGTCGCCGCCGACCGGTTCGCCGACACGCCGATCATCACGCTCGCGACCCCCGCGCGGTACCCGGCCTGGCGGGCGAGCGGGTCCTCCGAAGGCCCCCGGAACACGTCGTCGAGCAGCAGCGCGTCGCCGCCGCCGTGCGCGCCCCCGCCCCGCTCGATCGCGATCTCCTCCGGCCGCTGCCAGTGCCGGTGCAGGACGAGCCGCTCGGACGCGCCCTCGGCGTGCTCCTTCCCGGCTGCGGTCGGGTCGATCGCCGCGTGCGGCGGCGTCCACGCCCGCTCGACGACGTCCAGTTCCAGCCGCCCGGCGGTGCCGTTGACCACGGCCCGGTACCCCTCGGCGGGCGCGTGGGCGTTGAGGGAGTAGGTGAGCAGCGCACCGCGCTCGTACCGGACGAGGACCGACATGTTGTCGTCGATGGTGACGCCCTCGCCGAACACGTCCTGGTCGCGGATGTAGCCGTCCTCGTGCTCGGCGTCCAGGTAGAGGCGCTTCAGCCGGGGATCGGCGGACATGTCCAGCAGGAACGGGTCCGTGCCGAGCCCCGGCGCGCGGTGCGCCCGGCCGGGGCGGTCGGCCAGGCCCCGCGCGCGGGCGTTGCCGGCGCCGTAGAAGCGCAGCGACGTCTGGGCGTAGACGGACGCGGCGGCATCGGCGATCCACCAATTGACCAGGTCGAAGTGGTGGGTGGCCTTGTGCACGAGCAGGCCGCCGGAGTTCGCCCGGTCCCGGTGCCAGCGGCGGAAGTAGTCGGCGCCGTGGATGGTGTCGAGCGACCACCCGAAGTGCACCGAGGTGACGTCGCCGATCGAACCCGCGGCGATCAGCCGGCGGACGGCGGCGTTGCGCGGCGAGTAGCGGTAGTTGAAGGTGACGATGAGCCTGCCGGTGCTCCGCTCGGCGGCGGCGGCGATGGCCGCGCAGTCCGCGGCGGTGGTGCACAGCGGCTTCTCCACGACGACGTCCTTGCCGGCGTCGAGGGCGGCGACCACGTAGCGGGCGTGGGCGGCGTCGACGGTGGCGACCACGACCGCGTCGGCGCGGTCGAGCATCGCGCCGAAGTCGCCGGGCGCGAAGCACGGCACGTCGCGGCCGATCCGGTCGAGGTAGTACCGCAGGCGCGTCCGGTTGGGGTCGCAGAGGGCGGTGATCTCGCCGGTGTCGCTCCAGTCGCCGAGCAGCGCGTCGACGTACATCTGCGCCCGGTGGCCGAGCCCGACGAAGGCGTATCGCATGGTGCGGAACTCCAGGGAGCGGGGGTGGCGCCGTGGGGCGCGGGCGGGGAACGGGGCGCCCCGCGCCGGATTGGGGGGGGGGCGGGGGGGGGGCGCGGGCGGTACGCCGCCGGCGGGAGAGGCTTGTGCGGGCGG